>NZ_JBSFHA010000134.1:0-21062 GCF_053596855.1 Streptomyces sp. NPDC001617 | reverse complement strand
CACCCCCCAGGTCATCCGTTCGACAGGGGGCAACAGTCATGCCGGGCCCGGAGGCCAGCGGCCCTCTTGCAGGACCGCAAAAAACATAACGGGGCAGCGGCGGGGCCCGAGGGCCCCGGCTGCGTGCCCGCCGGGACGGTGTGTCAGAGCATGGCGAGTCGGTCCACCAGCAGCTCCACCCTCGGCTCGGCGTCCTCGGGCAGCAGGCGGCCCGCGCGGGTCAGGGTCGCAAGGCCGTGCAGGGCCGCCCAGAACACCTCGGTGAACAGCCCCGGGTGGACGCCGTCGCCGGCGACCTCGCCGAGAGTCTCCAGCAGGGCGGCGAAGGCGTCCTTCAGAGGCTCAGGGGTGTCCTCCTGCGCGTACGCCAGGCCGCCGTCGAGCTGGAACAAGGCGTCGTAGACCGCCGGGTTGCGTGCGGCGAAGTCGAGGTAGGCGCGGGCCAGGGCGGCGACCCGGGCGCGCGGGCCGTCCGCGGCGGAGGTCGCGGCCCGTACCGCCGTGGCCAGTTCGGCGGCCCCCTGAAGGGCGACGGCGCCGATGATCTCGCGCTTGCCGCGGAAGTGGCTGTAGAGGACGGGCTGACTGTATTCGATGCGCTCGGCGAGCCGGCGGGTGGTGACTGCGTCCCAGCCATGCTGCTCGGCGAGTTCGCGGGCTGTCGCCACGATGAGGCGCTCGCGCTCCGCCCGTTCGCGCTGCTTGCGTTCCTGTACCGACATGAATCGATCCTAGCATCGCTAGACAATCGAGCGGCAGCAGTACTAGCGTTGCCTCATCAGCTAGCAACGCTAGTTCACGGAGGGATCGTCATGCTCAACGCACTTGAGGTCGTCACCACCGTCGTCGTGGGGCTCATGGTGGGGGTGGAGTTCTCCGTCGCCTTCATCATGAACCGGATCCTGGACGCGCTTCCCGAGGACAGCGGCCAGCTCGGCCACGCCCACGGCGGCCGGATGCTCGGCGCCCTCATGCCGTTCTGGTACATAGGCTCGCTCGTCCTCAGCGCGATCTGGGCCATCGCCGGATGGCACGGCCACGGCGCCGGACTCGTCGTCACCGCCGCCGGCCTGCTGATCGTCAGCGTGGTCATGTCGATGCTGCTGCTGGTCCCGATCAACAACCGAAACAAGACCTGGACCCCCGACAACCGGCCCGCCGACTGGAAGCAGCAGCTGCACCGCTGGAACCGCTACCACTACGTCCGCGTCGCCGTCATCATCGCCGCCTTCACCCTGCTGGTCGCCGCCCTCACCTGATACCACCGCTGCCCCGACATGCACTGGTTCGCCCCTGTACATCGACGGCTTTCGCCCCGTCGGGGTGAGCCCGACAGGGCTTCGGATTTCTGACCCCGCGGGCCGACGCCGCGCCGGTGGCGCACAATCCCCACTCCTCGATGGGGCGGCCGACCACCGAAATCCCGACATTCGGAAATGCGGCTGCCGCTCAAATCCCAACTGCGATCCCGGCAAGCTGACGAAGACTCGCAAGGAGAAGAACGATGTGGCTGAAGAAGATCAACACCGTCCTGGCCGCCGCCTTCATCCTCTTCATCCTCTGGTTCGGGACGGAATTCATCCTGAGCCCCAAGACGACGGCGCCGGGCTTCGGCCTGCCGAGCTGGCCGTCCGGCGACGGCGACGGCTTCCTGATCATCAAGGGAATCCGCGACGTCGTCCTGGCCCTGGTCCTGGGCATCCTGCTGGTGACAGGCCACCGCCGGGCGCTGGGCTGGGTGCTGCTGGTGGAGGCCCTCGCCGCGTACGGCGACATGACCACCGTGCTGGCCCACCACGGCTCCGTGGCCATCGCGCTCGGCGTCCACGGGCTGACCGCGACACTGATGGTGGTCAACGGCCTGCTGATGATGCGCGAGACCCGCAAGGTCGCGGCCGCTCCGGCAACGCCCGCCCCGCAGCCCGCTTACTAGGGCGCGGATCGGGTCGTGATCAATCCGTGGGTTTCGCCCCGTTCCAGGCCCTGGCCCGGTAGACCGTCGTGCGTGACGCGCGCGCAACTGACGGACGAAGAGTGGCAGTTCATCGAGCCGCACCTGCCGATCGTCGAGTACGGCCCGTACCCCAAGACCCTGCGGCAGCAGTTCGAGGGCGTGATCTGGCGGTTCCGGACAGGCGGACAGTGGCGGGAGATGCCGAGCGAGTTCGGTGCCTGATCAACAAGCTCAAGGCATGGCGAGGCGTCGCCACTCGGCACGCAACCTTGGATGCCTGACCTCTTCGGGGGCCACGATGCGAGGATGGAGCGGTTCACCTCGTCTCGAGCGGATGTGGGGTGCGGAAGGTGCTGGAAGATCAGGCAGCGGAGGCCGCAGAGCAGGGGGCTGCGGTGCTCGGCACGGCGGCCCCGCCCGGAGAGCCCGCGGCGCGGGAGGCCGCCACGGCCGCGCGCCGGTGGATCGGCGGGCTCGTCGTCCTCGCGGTGCTGCTGCTGTTGTTCTTCCTGCCCTGGTGGGTACTGCTGGCGTCCGGCACGCACTGGCCGCTCCCGGTCGTGCTGAGCGGCACTGCCCTGTTCGGGGTCACGCTGCTGGCGTTCCCGGCGATGATGGCACTGGGGCACGGCCGCCGGCGGCTGGACTGGGCGGCCCGTACGGGCGACACCATCCTGGGTGTGGTCTGGGTGCTCTTCGCCTGGTCGGCCCTCGGCGGCGTGCTGCGACTCGTCATGATCGCCGTCGGGGTCGGAGGTCCGGGACCGGCCAGGGGTGTGGCCGTCGTGGTGACGGCACTCGCCGTGGTGCTCCTGGCATGGGGCAGTACGGAGGCCATGCGACTGCCCCGGGTCCGGCGGGTCGAGATCACGCTCCCCCGGTTGGGCCCCGGGCTCGACGGCACCCGCGTGGTCGTCGTGACCGACACTCATTACGGGCCCATCGACCGGTCCCGGTGGTCGGCGCGGGTCGCGGACGCCGTCAACGCCCTGGCACCCGACGTGGTCTGCCACGCCGGTGACATCGCCGACGGCACGATCGCCCAGCGCCGGGAGCAGGTCGCACCCCTGGGAACGATCCGGTCCAACCTGGCGAAGGTCTACGTCACCGGCAACCACGAGTACTTCGGGGAGGCCCAAGGCTGGCTCGACCACATGACCGGGCTCGGCTGGGAACCGCTGCACAACCGTCACGTCGTCGTCGAACGCGGCGGCGACCGGCTCGTCCTGGCGGGTGTGGACGACCGCACCGCCGCCTCTTCCGGACTGGCCGGGCACCACGCCGACCTTCCCACCGCCCTCACCGGCGCCGATCCCGCTCTGCCGGTCCTCCTGGTCGCCCACCAGCCCAAGCAGGTGGCCCAGGCCGTGGCCGCCGGGGTCGACCTCCAGGTCTCTGGCCACACGCACGGCGGGCAGATCTGGCCGTTCCACTACCTCGTACGCCTCGACCAGCCCGTCGTACAGGGTCTCAGCCGCCATGGCGGCCGGACCCAGCTCTACACCAGCCGCGGTGCGGGCTACTGGGGACCGCCGTTCCGGATCTTCGCGCCGAGCGAGATCAGCCTCCTCATCCTGCGCTCATCCACCTGACCGGCAACCGCCGCGCGCAAGCGCGGCCTCGCAAGTATGAGCAGGCAGCGTGGCGCCCGAGCCCTTCACCCTCACCCGCGAGCAGCTCCCGGACCTGGAGCGGACGGCCGCAACCAGCACCGACAGCCTCCCCACCACCGACGCGGAGGCAAGGGAGCAGGCCGAGAGCACCGCACCGGAAAGTTCGGTGGGCAGGGCAGTCCCGTCGGTTTCCGACTCGATCGGGTGGAGGCGGGCCTCGGCCGGCAGATCGCGGCCAGTGGAGCGGAGGCCTCGGTCCAGTCGTCGTTGTACTCGGTCATGGCCGCGCCGCCCGGCCGCATGCCGACGTCCATCACAGGCGCTGTCCCTGTCGTGCGCCCCCGCAGCCGACCCTCAGCGGACGATCCGGTAGAGATGTTCGGGTCGGCCGGTGGCTCCGTAGCGGAGTTCGAGGCGGACCATGCCCTCCCGCACGAGGTACGAGAGGTAGCGCTGGGCCGTGGCGCGGGAGACGCCGGTGAGTTCGGCGGCCTGGGCCGCGGACAGGGCGTCTTGGGCGGTGCGGAGGACCTGGTGCAGAAGGGCGAGGGTCGGCGCGGAGTGGCCCTTGGCCGGGACCCGGGGCACGGCCGGCGGCCGGGCGGCGCTGAAGAGGGCGTCCACGTCGGCCTGGTCGGTCCGCGGGGCCAGGCCCAACGCGTCCACGCGGTGCTGGAGTTCGCGGTAGGCGGTGAGCCGCTCGGCCAGGTCGCCGGCGCCGAACGGCTTGACCAGGTAGCCCACGGCGCCGAGTTTCATGGCGGTCCGTACCGACGTGATGTCCCGGTCGGCGGTGATCATGAGCACATCCGGGCGGGCGCCGCCCTCGTCCGAGCTCAGCTGCCGCAGTACGTCGAGTCCGCCGCCGTCCGGCAGGAAGATGTCGAGCAGCAGCAGGTCGGGATGGAGGGTGTGCACCGCGTCCAGCGTCTCGGCCACGCTCGACGCCTGTCCGACGACTTCGAAGCCCTCGACGCGGGACGCGTAGTCGCAGTGGATGTGGTTGACGCGGAAGTCGTCGTCCACCACGAGGATCCGGATCATCCGCGGTCACCTCCGGTCGGCGAGGCCGTTGTCAGTTGTGCGTCGCGTGGCGCGGGGGTGTCGTCGGGCAGAGGGAGTACGACGGTGAAGACCGCACCCGGTCCTTCGCTGACGGTGATCGTCCCGCCGTGCCGCTGCGCCAGCCGGTGGACCAGTGCCAGCCCCAGCCCGCGCCGGGCGGTGCCCCGGTCGGGCCGGGTCGACCAGCCGTCCTCGAAGACCGCCTCGGCGGCGCCGGGCGGAATCCCCGGGCCGCTGTCCGCCACCTGCACCATGACCTGGTCGACGGCTTCGACCAGCACGAGCCGCACCTCGCGGCCGCCCGTGGGGGGAGGTCCGCCGGCCGCCGCGTCGATCGCGTTGTCCAGCAGGTTGCCGACGATGGTCAGCAGCCGGCGCAGATGCGGCGGGTCCTCGCCGAGCGCGGAGTCGTCGCTGAGCTCGATCCGCACCCCGCGTTCCGCGGCCACCGTGGTCTTGGCGACGATCAGCCCCACGAGCAGCGCGTTGCCGATCCGTTCGCGTACGGACTCGGTCAGCGCCTGCTCGGTGCCGGCCGACTCGACGGCGTACTCGTAGGCGGCGTCGTGGTCGCCGATGTCCAGCAGACCGGCGACGGTGTGCATGCGGTTGGTGAACTCGTGCTGCTGGGCGCGCAGAGCGTCGGTCAGCCCGCGTACCGAGTCCAGTTCGCGCAGCAGGCCGATCAGCTCGGTGCGGTCGCGGACGGTGACCACCGCGCCCAGTTCACGGCCGTGCAGCGTCACCGGCATCCGGTTGACCACCAGGCAGTGGTCGTCGGTCAGCACGTTGAGGTCGGTGCCGTCCAGGGTGCCGTCCAGGGCGCGGCGCAGCCGCCCGTCGGGCAACACCTCGTCGAGCGTGTTGCCGAGTGCCGTGCCGAGGCCGAGCAGTGTGCGGGCCTCGTCGTTGACCACGGTGATCCGGCCGTCGGGATCGAAGGCGATCACACCCTCCCGGATACCGTGGAGCATGGCCTCACGGTCCTGCAGGAGCCCGGCGATCTCCTCCAGCTCCAGCCCGAAGGTCGTCCGCTTCAGCCGCCCGGCCAGCCCGAACGCCGCGGCCGAGCCGAGCGCGACGGCGATGGCGGCGTACAGGCCGAAGGTGGGCAGCTCGCGCCACAGCTCGCCGAGCACGTCACGTTCCGGGATGCCGGCCGAGACCTCACCGACCAGAGTGCCCGTGGGCCCGTACAGCGGGGCCTTGCCGTTGGCGGACCGCCCGGTCGCGCCCTGGTCGGAGCCCATGTGGGGGCGGCCGTCCAGCACCACGATCGGATCGCCCACCGGCTCGCCGATCAGCGCCGGGTCGGGGTGCGAGTGGCGGATGCCGTGCAGGTCGATCACGACGACGTAGGAGGCGCCTGACGCCTTGCGGATCCGTTCGGCGACGGTCTGCACGAGGCCGTCGCCGCCCCCGTGCGCCATGGCCTGCCGGATCTGCGGCTCGGCGGCCGTGGTCTGCGCGATGTCCACGGCCCGCTCCTCGTAGGCGCGGTCGATCTCGGCCCGCTGGGCGAACGCGAACAATACGAAGCCGATGGCCCCGGTGAGGGTCAGGATGGCCAGCTGGTTGGTCAGGATGCGCGCGGAGAGCCTCCCCTTCCCGCCGCGGCCGATCCCGATACGGATGGGCATCACAGGTGTCTTCGCCCTTGTCGTGCTGCCGGGCCCGGCCCCTTCACCGTACCCGTGGTGGCGCGATTGTGTCCCATCAAGGACTTTCTGCCCACCCCCCGGCACGCTGAGCAGAACGAGCAGAACTCCTCTTAACACGACTAACGCGAGATACGTCTGAAACAGCGACGTAATACCCGACGGCCTTTTAGCGTCTGCCTTCCTCGAACTCCGAGACAGAGGAAGGAGACGGGCTCAGATGGCTTCGCGAAACGACATCGCGACGGGTCCCGCCGCCGAAAAGATCGGCCGGGACAGCGCGAGAGTCGAGATTTCAGGACTCACCAAACGATTTCTGACGCCCGCGGGTGAGGTGTTCACGGCGCTGCGGGACGTCACGTTCTCCGTGGAGCCGGGCCAGTTCTGCGCGGTGGTCGGTCCGACCGGCTGCGGCAAGTCGACGACGCTGGGCATGGTGTCCGGGCTCGACCGGCCCAGTGAGGGCTCGGTCAGGGTGGGTGGCCGTGAGGTGGACGGCGTCACCGACGGCGTCAGCTTCATGTTCCAGAGCGACGCGCTGCTGCCCTGGAAGACGGTCCTCGGCAACGTCCTGATGGGCCCGGTCTTCCGCAAGGTGCCCAAACAGCAGGCCCAGGCCTCGGCGCGCGACTGGCTGCGCCGGGTGGGCCTCGCGGGGTTCGAGGACCGCTACCCGCACCAGCTCTCGGGCGGTATGCGCAAGCGTGTGGCGATGGCCGCCGCGCTGATCAACGAACCCAGGATTCTGATCATGGACGAGCCGTTCGGCGCCCTGGACGTCCAGACCAAAGCGATCATGTCGACCGAACTGCTCGGCCTGTGGGAGCAGATTCGTCCGTCGGTCATCTTCATCACCCATGACCTCGACGAGGCGGTGGCGCTCGCCGACCGGGTCGTCGTCATGACGTCCAGCCCCGGCTCGGTCAAGGCGGTCTTCGACATCGACCTGCCGCGCCCGCGCGGCTCGGTCCAGGAGATCCGCTTCCAGCCCCGCTTCATCGAACTCCAGCACCAGATCTGGGACTGCCTGCGCGAGGAGGTGGAGCGCGCCTACGCACGCACCGCAGGAGGTACGGCATGAGTACGACGTCCACCGTTTCCGCCATCCCGGTCACGGACGGCCCGCAGACCTCGGCCGCGGCCGCCGCCCGGAGCGCCCTGCGGCGGCGCACCGCGCTGGTGTGGGCGGGCCGCATCGGTCTCGCCGCCTTCGTCATCGGCGGCTGGCAGGCCTTCACCACCTGGGGGATCGTAGACAAGTTCTTCTTCGGGCAGCCGTCCGGCATCGCCCAACGGCTGGTCGACCTGTTCCGGCACGGCACCGAGTTCGGGTCCTTCTACGCCAACATCTGGACCACGATCCAGGAGGCGCTGGTCGGCTTCGCCCTCGGGGCCGTCGCCGGGGTGGTCTTCGGCGTCGCGCTCGGCCAGAGCCGCTTCCTCGCCGATGTGCTCGGCCCCTACATCAAGATGGTCAACGCGATTCCGCGGATCGTCCTCGGCTCGATCTTCATCGTCGCGTTCGGCATCGGTGTGCTGCCGAAGATCCTGCTCGCCGCGGTGCTGGTGTTCTTCATCGTCTTCTTCAACGCCTTCCAGGGCGTCCGCGAGGTCGACCGCAACATCCTCGCCAACACCAGGGTGCTGGGCGCCTCGCAGCTGCAGATCATCCGGCACGTGACCGTGCCCTCCGCGCTCACCTGGATCATCGCCAGCCTGCACAGCGCCTTCGGCTTCGCCATCGTCGGCGCGCTGGTCGGCGAGGTGCTCGGCGCGCAAAGCGGCCTCGGCCTGGTCATCAAGACCGCGCAGAACAACTTCGACCCCAACGGCGTGTTCGCCACGATGCTCGTCATCTCGGTCATCGTGCTGGGCGCGGAGTGGCTGATCGGCAAGCTCGAACGCCGGCTGCTGTCCTGGCGCCCGCCGGCCCCGTCCGAGGCCGCCAACACCATCTGACGCCCCCCGCACCCCCTGCTTCATCTCAGAATCCTCACCCTCAGCAAAGGAATGTGGTCAGCCATGTCCAGACGACCCGTCGCCGTCGCCGCGTCTCTCCTCACCGTTCTCGCCCTCGGCGCGGTCAGCGCCTGTTCCGGCAACTCGTCCGCTTCGACCGGCAGTTCCGGCGGCACGCCGACCGTCAAGGTCATGGTCGGCGGCATCGACAAGCAGATCTATCTGCCGTACCAGCTCGCCGCAAACCTCGGCTTCTACAAGAAGTACGGCGTCAACGTCCAGCTGAGCACCGAGCAGGACGGCGGTGTCGGCGCGGAGGAGGCCATGGCCTCGGGGCAGGTCGACATGGCGGGCGCCTGGTACAACCACACGATCGAGTTCCAGGCGAAGGGCAAGGCGGTCGAGGACGTCGTCCAGCTCTCCGGCGCGCCGGGCGAGCGCGAGATGTGCACGACGAAGTCGGGCGTCCACTCGGCCGCCGACTTCAAGGGAAAGACTCTCGGCGTCACCGACCTGGGCTCGGGCACCGACACGCTCACCCAGTTCCTGGCCGCCAAGAAGGGCGTCAAGACCGGCCAGTTCCACCGGATCGGGGTCGGTGCGGGCTCCACCGCCATCGCCGCGCTGCAGAACGGCAAGGTCGACTGCGTGATGACGACGCAGCCGACGGTGGCCGCGATCCAGAAGAAGGGCGTCGGTACGTCCGCGATCGACCTCGCCAGCACGGCGGGCGCCACGGCGGCGATGGGCGGTGCCTATCCTGCGGCCAGTGTGCTCGCTCGTACCGACTGGGTGAACGCGCACAAGGCCACGGTGCAGAAGGTCGTCGACGCGCTGGTCGCCACCATGCACTGGATCAACACCCACAGCGCTGCCGACATCGCGAACAAGCTGCCGGCGTCGTTCGTGCAGAACCAGCTGGTGACCAAGGCCGACTACATCACGGCCCTGACCCAGGACAAGGGCCAGTTCCTCCCGGACGGCCTCATGCCGGCCGGCGGCCCGAAGACCTCTCTGGCGACAGAGCAACTGGTCGGCAACGTGAAGGGATCGGTGGACCTGAGCAAGACGTTCACCAATGACTTCGCCCTCCAGGCCAACAAGACCGAGGGCTTCAAGACCACCACGACCCCGGCCGGCCCGAACGGCTGAGCCTCCACCTCACGGCCTCCCCGGTCCCGCGCGCCGACTCGGTCCGCGTTGGGCCGGGGAGGCCGTGGTCGTAGGCGAAGATCACTGCCTGGATGGGGTCGCCGCGCTGCGCGGCGACGTGCTGGGTGAACTCGGGGCGGGCCAGGGGCAGCGGCACCAGGACTCCTCCCGGCTCAGTTCGGTCATCCGGGCGGAAGAGACACCGACGGATTCGCTTGGCATGGCCGTTCCCGAAAACCAAGGCAGGCAGTGCCGAAGACTTGAGGATGTGACCGGGGTACCGAAGCGGCAGCGGCTTTCCGTCACTTGTGTCTGGTAGCGGTCTCGGTGGGCTCGGCGCCCGAGGCGCGCACCGTGGTGTGGCCCGGTTTGGGGTGGTGCCGGGGCACGACGTCCTGGGGGAAGTTCAGCTGCTGGTTCATCCACTTCAGAGTGGCCGGCATCTCCCGTACCCAGGTCGGGAAGTTGTGGCTGCCGTTGTCGGGCAGGATCGACACGACACGCATGGGTGGCCTGACGGCCTTGATGAAGGCCACGGTCTGCGGATACCCCTTCTCGCCGTGCTTGCTGTCGGCGACCAGGACGGAGACCTGGGGCACGGGAAGGTGCTTCAGCCGCCACATCAGGTCGTGGCCGTTGACGCGGTTGACTCGACCCAGCCCGCTGCCGAAGAGGTTGCCGGTCGTGGGGTCGTCCTTGACCTTGTAGTCGGGTGAAAGGGCGCCGGCCGTCGTGTACGCGTGCGGGTTGCGCATCGTCAGCTGCAGGGCGCAGCTGCCGCCCGACGAGTAGCCCAGGACACCCCAGGAGCTGGCGTCGTGGCCCACCCGGTAGGTGGACTTCAGCGCCTCCGGAAGGTCTTTGGCCAGGAAGGTCTCGGTCTGCGGTCCGCCTGGGACGTTCACGCACTCGGTGTCGCGCGGCGGAGCGATCGTCGGCCGGATCATCACCATGATGGTCGGCTGCATCTGGCCGCTCTTCTGCAGCTCTCCGGCCGTCTGTGACACCCGCAGGTACTGCGCGAGGTTGAAGATGCTGCCGGGGTAGCCGCTGAGCGCGACGATCACCGGGAAACGCTGCCGGTGGTACGCCTTCTGGAAGTACTGCGGCGGCAGGTAGACGAAGGCCGGGTCGACCACACCCGTACGACGACCGATGACCTTCACGGACTCCACCCGCCCGTTCACCGCCGCGGGGCCGGTGGGCAGCCCGCTGACCCGACTCAACTGCTCATCGCCGGCGGGCTGTATCAACGCGCCCTTCACGGAGACGCCGGTCACCGACCCGTCGCCGTTGTTCACGGACGCCTGGGTCACCCCGACGGGGGCGGTGTCAACGTTGCCGAAGAGTTCGCCCCACGACCCGAAGAACTGGTACGACGAGTTCAGCCAGCACGCGAAAGCCGCGATGATCGTCACCTGGGTCACTCCAACGGCCGCCAGCCGTCCGAGCACTGGCCACAGGCCCTGCCGGGCAAGCCGTGGCCAGAGCCAGACCAACAGCGCCACACAAATGGCGGCCAGGGCCGCCATGACGTACACGGTTGTCTCGCTGGTCAAGCCCATGCCACTCAGTCCCCGGTTTCCTTGCCTGTGGTCTTTCCGTCATCCAGGAGGAGGGTCGCGGCCTCTTCCGCGTTGCCCAAGAAACGCTAATGGGACGGAGCCCAAGGCCCTTCCGTGTTTCCACAGGGCCCGTCGTAGACCTGAACGGCCGTCAGTCACTCGGGGACAGCAGCGGCTCTTTGTCGGCCGCCCACTCGAAGGTGAGGTCCGGGTCCAGCGGGCGGATACCGTGCTCACGTTCGGGGGCGTAGCCCTCGGAGCAGAGGTGGACGACCGTCGCGTCGCCTCTCAGAGCGAAGAAGGCGCGGCCGAGGCCCTCGGACAGATAGCCGGCGTCCTCGATGCCCAGTGGTCGCACGTATTGATCCTTGCACGCTTGGTTCGATCACTTCTTCAGCGCCCGACGGAGTTTGCCCACCGCGCGGCGGAAGAACGTCGGCTTCGCGGAGCGAGCGGGAGCGAGGCGTTTGACCACGGCAACACCACGCGCGGAGACATGGAGCGCCAGCGGGAGGGGCACCGGCTTCGCGATTCCAGTCGACGGCAGGATCAGCTTCAGCCGCCACCGGCCGTCCACCAGCTCACCGAGCGGAAGGTCGGCCCTGAGCTCGGCCTCACCGGTCATACGGGTGGTGAGGGTGGCGGAGAGGTCGACGGAACGGCTGGTCGCGCCGTCCGTGAGCTTCAGGGCTGCCGCACTCTCGCCCTGCACCGGAAACGGCAACGCAACGCTGAGGCAGTCGGGGCCCGTTGTCACGGTGACGTCGGCAGGGGTGAGGCCGGCGAACTCGTACGAAATCCTGTCGGTCTTCTGGTCGACGTCGAGCGAGAGGTTGCCGTGCGGGTCGGTCCAGTACGGCACGACCAGGCGGCCCGGGTGGCCGACAACGGCGGCACGGCGCCCACGCCCCGCCGACTCACTGCGTACGGAACCGAGGCGGGTGTCCTTGGTCCACCCGCAGGAACTGACACGGATGACGACGTCCCAGACGCCCGCGTCCAATCCGGCGCCGTTCGCCGCCGACAGCGGATCGACCGGCGAGGTGGCGTGCAACACCTGCCGGAAGTACCCCTCCCGGCCCTTGACGCCGACCTTCTCGCGGGTCACCTCGACAGGCTGGAAGAACTCCGCGGCCGTCTCCCGCTCACGCATGACGAGGTCCACCTTGGACTTGGCCAGCGGGGCGGAGGTGTTGGCGCCGAGCAGGGCGATGGCGTCCAGGCCGGCCTGCGGCAACGGCGGAACGAGCAAGTCCTTCTCGCCATCGGCACGGAAGGTGATGGGCTCACCGCCCGACTGGTACTCGGCGGTGAAACCGATCGTCAGCTTGCCGTCCTCCCAGCCAAGGCTCTCCAGGACACCGGAGGGCTTGATCCCCGACTCCCACCGGGCGAACTGCTCGATGTCGGCGAGCCGGTTGGCCGCGATCAGGCCGGCGACGATCTGCTGCGTGGGCGGCAGACCGGCCGCGACTCCAGGTCCGAAGCGTTCGACGACCACCTTGTGGATCTCGTCGAACAGCTCCTGGCGGTAGCCGGCGGGCAGCTTCAGCAGGCGCTGTCCGCGCATGCGCTCCACCATCTCGTTGCGCAGCCAGCGGCGGAAGAGCCGGTCGCGCAGCGGGCCGGGCTCGGTGAGCTGCTCGACGACATCGAGGGCTTCACGAAGGTTCTTGAAATAGCCGACCGGGTCGAATCGCTGAAGGCCCGCGTTGGACGCGTCCTCGCGCTTGACGTGGTAATAGCACAGGTAGTCACTGAGAACGGCGACATTCTCCGCCCGCAGATAGGCCTCCGTGACGAA
Source organism: Streptomyces sp. NPDC001617 (assembly GCF_053596855.1). Classification (NCBI taxonomy): domain Bacteria; kingdom Bacillati; phylum Actinomycetota; class Actinomycetes; order Kitasatosporales; family Streptomycetaceae; genus Streptomyces; species Streptomyces sp. NPDC001617. The sequence continues at coordinate 8,292 of NZ_JBSFHA010000134.1, read as the reverse complement.
GACGTGGTCCTCCAGACGGCGGCGCCCCTCCATGTAGCGGAGGTCGTGCTTGTCCAGGAACTCCTTGCGGAACATCTTGTGCGGGGTGAGGCTGTCGATCAGCGGGGCGTTCTCGACGTTCGCGTGCGGACGGTTCTCGCGGAACAGCTCGCGCGGGACCGGACGGCCCTTGCCGACCATCTTGCCGACGACCACATCGGCTTCGTTCTCCACGCCGTAGTTGTACATACGCTCGAGGGCCTCATCGCCCAGCCAGTCGTCGTTGTCCACGAACTGGATGAACTCACCCTTGGCCGCCGCGATGCCGACGTTGCGCGGCTTGCCCGACCAGCCCGACGCCTCCTGGTGAATGACATGCATGTGGGGGTGTTCGGCGGCGAGCCGGTCCAGGCGCTCAGGGGTCTCGTCCGTGGAGCCGTCGTCGACGAAGATCGCCTCGTACTCGTCGTCCGGCAGGCTCTGGCGCAGAAGAGAGGCGATGCAGTCCTCGATGTACTTGCCCGGATTGTAGACCGGGATCACCACGCTCACCTTGATCGACACGTGTCTTCGTCCGCCTTGTTGCTCTGTGACTCTGCGACGGCCGTCTCAGACGACCCTGTCCCGCGTGGGCACATGGGCACAGCCTCGGCCCGTCGGAGGTTGGTCCAGCACGCCCCCGTCGTACAAGCGTGAACAGGCCGCTCCCCAGTTCCAGTCGGGCACTGTTCACCGCCTCCCGCTCTATCTGGAGGCGGGCGGCACCACAAACACTACATCCTGTAGGGGCACTACCCGAGCGACGCGGCAGTCCGACTGCACAGGTGCACCGATGAGGACAGCCCACTGCCGCCCTCGCCGCGGACTTCGAGGCGGAGTTGAAGGAGTTCAACGGCGAACGCAAACTGGTCAGCGCCATCCTGCACGGGCACCTGTGGTCGCCCTCGTACTTCTCCGCGTCGTGCGGCGGATGCCTACATCCCCGGCGTGAACGCCGGGGCCTTCTGCCAGAGTCCCGGTAAATGAGTAGCTCGTCGTTGCACGTGTCGGGACACTGCGTCGGTGACCAATTCTGCACTGCCGCAACTGCTTCGACCTCGTGCCCTGAGGCCCGGAGATCTCGTCGTCATCGCATCGCTGTCCGGGCCGCTCCATGCCGTTTACGAGCCCGACCTCGAGCTGGCGGTGATCGTGCTCGAGCGGATGGGATTCCGCGTGCGTCGGGCACCGCTCCTCGAAGCAGGCCGGCACCGTTGGTGGAGCGCGGCTACGCCGACGGAAATCGCCGGGGAATTCAATGCTCTTCTGCGTGATCCCGAGGTGCGCGCGATCATCGCGCATGACGGCGGCCATACGGCGCTCGGCTACCTGGACCTGATCGACTTCGAGGCGGTCACTGCCGACCCCAAGCCGATCCTCGGCTACAGCGACATTTCGCTGCTGCATCTGGTGCTCTATGCGCGCACGGGTCTGGTCGGCTTCCATACCGACGTGGCCACCCCTGGGCTCGGCGGCCATTGGCAGGCCGCGCCCGCAGCCCGCCAAGCGGTGCTCGAGAAGCTCTACTCGACGCTGCTGACCGGTACGGAGCCGATCGGTGCGCTGCCGGCCACGCCGTCGTGGGAGTGCTGGCGTGCCGGTCGTACCGAAGGCCGGCTGATCGGCGGGGTGATCAATCGCATCGTGCTGAACCAGGCGACGCGCTACGCGCTGCCGCTCGAACGGTTCGACGGCGCGGTGCTGTTCTGGGAGGAGTTGGGCGGCCAGACATCGTATGTGTGGAACTATCTACACGTACTGCGGCACGCCGGCATCCTCGATCGCATCTCCGGCATGGTCGTGGGCATCCCGACCGCGATCGACGGACTCGACTCGCCCGACGCGTCCCCGACCCTGCAAGAGATAGTTCTCGACGTCCTCGGCGACCGTGACATCCCGGTCCTGGGCAACGTCGAAGTCGGACACGCCGGCCCGAATCTGCCGATGCCGGTCGGCATCCGCGTCGCCCTCGACGCGCAGCAGCGGAGCTTGTCGCTGCTCGAACCGGCAGTACGCCCGCTCACGGTGACCGGATCGGGCGGCTGAGCACCGCGGATCAGTGAACCGACGGCCTCGGCAGCCCCCGTCGCTCCTCCTGCACCCACGCCGGCATCTCGGTGTACCGAAGCGCGAACGGGACCGTATGGATGATGCAGGACTTCTCAGGCCAGGTTCTCCGAGACCGGCGGTGAGTGGTGCAGGGAGGAGAGGACCAGGGCGTCTTTGTCGTCGACTGCGGAGGGCAAGCTGCCGTCGGGCCGGCCACCGGCAGGCGGACCCCAACCGGGTTGTCTCACCGACCAGTTCAGGGGATGAGGCCCGGCACAGGTTTCGGCCCAGAAGCGCGGGTCGCCTGTGCCGTGCCCGGTGGCATCCTGTTCGGACGAATCAGCGGCCGGACGAGGAGACCGTGCTTGCAGAGGATTCGAAGGCGCCCAGATCCGGTGCGGACCCCGCGTACGGCAGGCCGACGTCGACACCCTTGTCGATCAGGGAACTGGTCGCGGCGAGGCGGAGGTTGGGGAGTACGGGCAGGCTGCCGTCGGCCTGGCGGGATGCGTTCCAGCCGGACGTGGAGACGCTGCGGAACTGTGCGTCCGACAGCGTGATGCCCAGATTCCAGGAGTTGTTGGCGGCGTCGGTGCCGGTCATGTTCGACGTCAGGGTGCCGGTGTAGGCGAGGTTGTTGCGCAGATCGCCCCGGCCGACTGCAGCACCGCTCGAGTCGATGCCCAGCATGTTGAAGTCCGGGTGGTTTCCGTAACTGGTGTTGTTGAAGTAGTCGTTGGCGAGCGGGTGGTGGTTGGCGTAGAACCCCGCCGCCCTGTTGGCGAAGGCCACCGAGGTGCGGACGGTGTGTTTGACGGCGGCCGCGTCGTAGACACCGCCGTACCCGCCCGCCTTGAAGCCGTTGCCGTTGCCGGACGCCGTGGTCGTTTCCGGCAGGTAGCCGTTGCGCCATGCCCAGGAGTTCTCGATGGTCACGGAGGAATAGGCGTTGATGAGGTCGAAGCCGTCGTCGGAGTTCCACCACGCGCGGCAGCCGCGGAAGACGTTTCCGGGATGGCCCGCGGAGATGTGGGCGCCGAATCCGTCGGCGTTCTCCCCGGCGCCGTCGGAGGAGTGCGGGTCGTAGTTGTCGTGCGAGTCGCTGTTGAGGACGAGGTTGCCGCCTCCGTTCTGGAGGAACAGGCCGGGCCCCATGTTGTTGTGGGTGTTGATCTGCTCGAAGGTGTTGTCACTCCCCGAGATCCAGATACCCCAGGACTCGTGGTTGAGGTTGTTGTTCTGCGGAACTCCGGTGACTTCCAGGCCCTTGAGGTGGATCCAGCTCCCGGTGACGTCGAAGCCCTTGATCCGGCAGTCGTCCGTCATGCCCGAGAAGTCGAAGACCGGCTTCTCCCCCGGGTAGGCCCAGTAGCGGATCGGGCTGCCCGAACCACCGCTCTTGTTCAGGGTGATGGCGTCGACCCGGTCGGTCTGGCTCGAGCAGCTCTTGGTTCCATGGGTGTAGGCGTAGGTGCCGCCCCGTAAGTACACCGTGTCGCCCGGCTGGGCCACGGCCTGCGCATGGGCGATCGTCGCCCAGGGGGCGGCCTGCGTCCCGGCGGCACCGTCACTGCCGTTCGCTGCCACGTAGTAGACGTTCGCCGCCGCCGCGCTGCCCGCAGCCGTCGACCCGGTCGGCACCGCGAAGGGTGTCACGGCGACCGCCGCCATCAGCAGGACTCGTCCGAGGGTCCTGACAGGTCTCATCACTCACTCCAGGTTTCACGCGTCGAGGAATCCGTCCATGGCCGCCGTGGGGCGGTGGGTGCTCTCGTCCCAGGCCGAGCTGTTGTAGTTGTTGAACGATGGGTAGCCCTCGGGCTCCCAGAAGAAGGTGCCCAGGCCGCCGAAGCCCTTCAGCCCGGTGATGAACGCCTTCAGCGAGTCGCGCGCCTGGGCGGGCTTGCCCACCGGGCCGCCGTACTCCACCTGCAGGACCGGCTTGCCGTAACCGGACTGGATCGTCTGCATGTTGGCCAGTACGCCGGGCACGTTGCCGCCCTGCGCGTAGGAGGACAGGCCGGTGATGTCCCACTTGCCGCCGTTGCCCCGGTAGGCGTCGAGGAATTTCTGAATGCTGGTGAGGTTCTGCGGCTGGGCCAGGTGCACCAGCACCGGGGTGTTCGGGAAGACCTGCTTGGACATGTCGTAGGCGGCGTTCAGCAGGCCCGTCATCTGCTCCGGGTGCCCGACACTGCCGACGGGGTGGCAGATACCGGAGTTGGTCTCGTTGCCGATCTTCACCCAGGCCGGTGTCACGCCGTAGTACTTGATGACGTTGCACGAGTGGTACACGTAGTCGTACATCGCGTCGAGCATCTGGCTGTAGCTCATGCCCGCCCAGGCCGCGGGCGGGTTCTGCACACCGACCGAGTTCCAGGTGTCGCCGAAGTGGAAGCCGATGAGCACCTGAAGGCCGGCGTTCTTGGCGCGCTGCGCCAGTTGGGCGGTCTCCTCGATACCGCAGTGCCCGTTGGCCGGGTCGCTGGAGGGGTTGACCCAGGTCCGCAGGCTGATCGCGGTGATGCCATATCCCTTGAGGATGGTGAACAGGTCCTGTTTTACTCCGGCGCTGTTGTCCCAGTAGTAGCCCTGCGCCTCCATTTGCGGCAGCCAGCTGACATCCGCGCCCTTGATGAAGGTCGCCGCCTGGGCCGGGGTCGCCAGCGGGCCCGTGCCCAGGGCGAGCGCGCCCACACCGGCGGCGGCGCCCAAGAGCACGTTGCGCCGACGTAGACCTACGAGCTCGGTTCGTTCGCGGTCAGTCATGGGGGGGTCCCTTCGTCTCAGCCTGACCGGCACCCGCGGCGGCCGCCTCCTCCCCGTCGGAGCGGAGCGGGAGCCATCGGGATGTTCACCTGTTGGTCGCCGGCCGAGCCGCTGAAGTTGCCGCCATGCCAGAGCCGGCCTGCGCCAGGCCGACGAGCCACTGCAGGCTCCGCTTCACCGCGCGGGTGGGAACGGGCCACGGTGGGATCAGGCTCGTTGCTCGTGCCGCCGGAGTCCGGGAGGTCCAGCTGCCGTGTGGTACGGCCGAACTCGACTGTCCGACCCGTATGTTGGGCGTGCGGCGATGTGAGCCGACGACAGACCGACCGCCCCACGGCCCGGAAGCCGCGGGGCGAGCGGGACGCCCGCGGCGTGATCGGCCCCCGCCATCGCCCCACCGTCTCGCCTTCGCGGTCAGGGCCGTGGCCCATGAAGCCGCAGGGGCGGGAGACGCTCCAGCCCGCAGTGCCGTTCGGCCCCACGATCGGGGCCGGTCGCCTCGTGCCCGATCTCCTTCCCCGCCATCACCGTAGACACGAAAGATCGACCCTGCTCCGGCCCCGTATTCCAGGGCGCGCCGGACTCTACGTGTGGGATGGCAGAGATGAGCCCTTTCCGGGACACCGAAGGATCACCCGCCGGGGCGGCCCCAGGCCGTACCCCCGCCGGGCCCCGAACCGCCACGGCGTGGGCGGCCATGAAGTGGATCGTTCCCGTCGCGGTGGGACTCATCGTCTACCTGCTGCCGCAGCCGGACGGGATCAAGTCCGGCGGCTGGGCCGTGCTCGCGATCTTCACCGGCACGGTACTGGGCCTGATCCTCCAACCGCTGCCGCTGGGAGCCGTGGCGCTGGTGGGCCTGACCATCACCATGATCACCGGGACGCTGGAGCCGGACGTCGCGCTGAGCGGCTTCTCCGAGCCGACGATCTGGCTGATCGTCGCAGCATTCTTCATCTCACTCGGCTTCACCAAGACCGGATTGGGGCGCAGGATCGCGCTGCTGTTCGTCCGCGCGCTGGGCCGCAGCAGCCTGGGGCTGGCGTACGGGATCACGCTGACCGACCTGGTGCTGGCCCCGGCCACTCCGAGCAACACCGCCCGCTCCGGCGGCGTCATCCAGCCCGTCATCCGCTCGCTGAGCAGCAACGCCGGCTCCCTGCCCGGCGACGACTCCCGCCGCAAGCTCGGCGCCTATCTCAGCGTGACCGCGATGCAGATCAACACGGTCACCAGCGCCATGTTCCTGACCTCCATGGCCGCCAACCCGCTGGTGCAGAAGCTCGCCGCCGACCACGGCATCCACCTCACCTGGACCAACTGGGCGCTGGCCGCTCTCGTCCCCGGTCTGGTCGCGCTGCTGGTACTCCCGGCACTGATCTACCGGATCTTCCCGCCCACCCTCCGCGACACCCCCGAGGCACCCGCCCAGGCCCGCGCCCAACTCGCCGAACTGGGACCGATGTCCCGTCACGAATGGACGATGGGCGCGGTGTTCGTCCTGCTCCTCCTGCTCTGGTCCATCGGCGGCCAGGTCTACGATCTGTCGGCCACCGTCTCCGCGTTCACCGGCGTCGCCCTCCTGCTCGTCACCGGCGTACTCACCTGGGGCGACCTGGTCGCGGAGAAGGCTGCCTGGACCACGCTGGTGTGGTTCTCCGTCCTGGTGATGATGGCCGGTCAGCTCCAGGAGCTGGGCGTGATCGGCTGGTTCAGCGACAGCATCACCGACGCCACCGATGGGGTGGGCTGGCAGACCGCGTTCGTCATCCTCACCTTGGTCTACCTGTTCTCCCACTACCTCTTCGCCTCCAACACCGCACACGTGGCCGCCATGTACGCCGCCTTCCTCGCAGCCGCCACCGCCACCGGCGCCCCGCCGGTGATGGCCGCCCTGGTACTCGGCTTCATCAGCTCCCTCTACGGCGGCCTCACCCACTACGCCTCCGGCCCCGCCCCGGTCCACTTCGGGGCCGGCTACGTCACCCTCGGCGAATGGTGGCGCGTCGGCCTGATCGCCGCCGGCGCCAACATCGTCATCTGGATGGGCGTGGGCGCCGCCTGGCTGAAGGTCCTCGGCCACTGGTGACGATCACGCCCGGAACTCCGACCGCACCGGTCCGGGTGCGGATGGTCCTGCAGGCCGCGTGGACTTGGCCGCACATGATCACAAGCATCGCGGCGTAGGTCCACGTCGGCATCCGATCGCATCCGCGGTCTCCCGCTCCCCCATGTGCGCCGACCGGGACCGGGCCGGCCTCGTCCAGGCCCGCGAGCAGATCACCGCCCTGTTCACTGACCAGGAGCGTCACCGTGTCAAGACCCGACCAGTGACGCTGGGACGCCCGTTCGCACACTGGAGCCTTCGCAAGCTCACCGACTACCTGGCCCGCAACCGGGTCCAGACGGTGAAGATCGGCCGGGAACGGCTGCGGCAGATCCTGCGCGAACACGGGATCTCCTTCCAGCGGACCCGCACCTGGGAAGAGTCAAAAGATCCCGACAAGGACGCCAAGCTCGACCGAATCGAGCATGTGACCAGCCATTTCCCGGACCGGTGCTTCGCGTTCGACCAGTTCGGCCCACTGTCGATCCGCCCCTGCCACGGCTCTGGCGGGGCCGAGGAGAGCAGACCAGTGCGACTACCGGCCACCTACCACTGCACCCACGGCATCCGCGGGCCGCCAAGCCCGACGGCCCCCCATCTACGTGATCATGGACGCATCATGGGCCAACTCGATCGAGGCCCAGTTCGGGCCCCTGCGCAACTTCGTCATGGGCGCCTCGAACCATCCCAACCACACTGTGCTCGACGGCAGACTCCAGGACTACGTGCGGTGGCGCAACGCCAACGCCCGCCACCCCGACGTCCTGACCGCCCAACGCCGCGAACGTGCCAAGGCCCGCAGCGAACGCCAGCAAGGCTGGGGCCGCCCACGACCCAAGCCGCCTAACCAAACCCGGCCAACTTTCATCGCCAACGCCAGGGCTGTAGCCACGGGGTGGTTACTTGTCCTCAGCCTTGCCGCCAGGCAGTTCCTTGAAATCGATCACCAGAGAGCCCCGGCGGCGCATCCGGGACCCGGGGGCGGGGCGCTGGGCGGTGACCACCCAAACTCCCGGCCAGGTCAGCGCCCGGACCGGCGGCCCGTCTGGGTCGGCAGCCGCGATCACCAGACCCGCCTCCCACGCAACTTCCCGCGCTCGGGTCACGATCAACCCGACTATGTCGGGCACCGTCACTTCGTCGGCGCTGCTGGGTCCCATCCATGCCATGTCACCCTCCGGCGTCCAGCGTCTCCCTGATCCCGGTCAGAGGGAAGACCACTGCCCAACCCGGTGAACATACGTGGTCACAGCACTAGTGTGCTGCGCCAGAAATCCTGAGGGTTAGTAAGTACCCTGTTGTCATGTCGCATTCGGGACCGTCTGCTGTGGCGATCACGTTGTCCGAGG
>NZ_JBSFHA010000133.1:0-21270 GCF_053596855.1 Streptomyces sp. NPDC001617 | reverse complement strand
AGCTCGGTCCTCCGTAGCTCAATTGGCAGAGCAGCCGGCTGTTAACCGGCAGGTTACTGGTTCGAGTCCAGTCGGGGGAGCATGCTGAACGAGGACCCCGACGGGGTCCTTTTTCATGTCCGCCCCAAGTCCTGGGAACCGTGCAGGTCAAGGCGGAGTCTTGGAGGGCAGGCGAAGTCGACCATACGAAGCAGGAGATCGTATGAGCGGCTATGCTGCGGCAGACGGCGCGCACACATGTACGCGACACGCCGCTATGGGGCGGTAGCTCAGCCGGTTAGAGCAGCGGACTCATAATCCGTCGGCCGTGGGTTCGAGTCCCACCCGCCCCACCTGTGCAGGTCTCTGACCTGCGGAAACGTTCATTTTTGGGTGTCGGATCGTCAACTTTGCCTGGGCGGACTGAATCCGCTGCTCGTGAGTTTGGCGCAGATGTCACACGCGACAGTCGTTGAGGGTCTGACCTGCGTAAATGCGTACATGGCGAAGCCTGTGCCAGCGAGCGTGGTGGCGACGGAGCCGTGTCCTGAGGCCATCCTGAGGCCGGTGGTATCGGGAGGAGCCTGCACGCCGATCGGTCCCGATGGTCGACGGACGTGAGCGAGGCGAAGCTAATGGCTCTGCCCCTTGGGAGATGGGTGATGTGCCGGCCCGCGCCCCGCCGCTCGGGGCGCGGGCCGGTATACCGCGGTAGCGGCGGGGAGTGATCTACCGCGGCAGCTCCTGTCAGTCCCGCTGCAGCAGGACCGTGGTGTCAGGCGGGAGTAGCCCGTTCTTGCTCAGCGGTCCGGATGCCAGGAGGGGGCTGCGGCTGTCGGGGAGCGGGATGGGTTGGTCGGAGAGGTTGACCGCGCACAGGAGGCCGTCACCGCGTTCGAAGAGGAGCGTGCCGGCCGGGCTGTCCAGCCAGTGGAAGTCCTCGCCGTGCAGGCCGGGGTGGGTGCGGCGCAGGCGGAGGGCGGAGCGGTAGAGCTGGAGCATGGAGGTGGGGTCGGCCTGGTTGGCTTCGGCGGTGTAGGACTTCCAGTCCTCGGGCTGGGGAAGCCAAGGGGTGGCGAGTACGGAGGTGCTGAAGCCGAAGGGCGGGGTGTCGCCAATCCAGGGGAGGGGGACGCGGCAGCCGTCGCGGCCTCGGAGAGTGTGGCCGGAGCGTTCCCAGATGGGGTCCTGCAGCATCGACTCCGGGATGTCCTCGACCTCGTAGAGGCCCAGTTCCTCGCCCTGGTAGACGTACGCGCCTCCCGGCAGGGACAGCATCAACAGGGCCGCTGCCCGGGCGCGACGCGTGCCGAGGGCGAGGTCGGTGGGGATGGGCTTGTCCCGGAACAGGGCCTGGACGCCGGTGTCGGCGCGGCCGTAGCGGGTGACGTGGCGGGTTTCGTCGTGGTTGGACAGGACCCAGGTGGCGGGGGCGCCGACGGCGGCGAGGCTGGTGATGCTGCGGTCGATGACTTCGCGCAACTTGTCCGCTTCCAGGGGGCACTTGAGGAAGTCGAAGTTGAAGGCCGTGTGGAGCTGGTCGGGGCGGAGGTACTCCGGCATGCGGTGGGGGCGGACGTGGGCCTCGGCGACGAAGACGCGGGGGTTCGGGTAGCTGTCGGCGATGGCGCGCCAGCTGCGGAAGATGTCGTGCAGGCCGTCGCGGTCCCAGTGCGGGTGGTCCTGCTGGCCGTCGCCTGTCAGGACCGAGAATTCGGTCAGGCCGAGGTCGGGCAGGGCCGGGTCCTTGACCATGCCGTGGGCGACGTCGATGCGGAAGCCGTCGACGCCCAGGTCGAACCAGAAGCGCAGGATCGCTTCGAACTCGGCGCGGACCTCAGGGTTGTCCCAGTTGAGGTCGGGCTGTTCGGGGGCGAAGAGGTGCAGGTACCACTGGCCGTCGTCGGTGCGGGTCCAGGTGGGGCCGCCGAAGGCCGCATGCCAGTCGTTGGGGGGCAGGGAGCCGTTCTCGCCCTTGCCGTCGCGGAAGATGAAGCGGTCGCGTTCCGGGGAGCCGGGCGGCGCCGCCAACGCCTGCTGGAACCAGGCGTGTTGGTCGGAGGTGTGGTTCGGGACGATGTCCAGGATGATGCGCAGGCCGAGGGCGTGGGCCTCGGTGATCAGCTGCTTGGCCTCGTCGAGGGTGCCGTAGGCGGGGTGGATGTCGCGGTAGTCGGAGACGTCGTAGCCGCCGTCGGCCAGCGGGGAGGGGTACCAGGGGTTGATCCAGATCGCGTCCACGCCGAGGTAGGCGAGGTACTGGAGGCGGGAGCGGAGGCCGGCGATGTCGCCGGTTCCGTCGCCGTCGCCGTCGGCGAAGCTGCGTATGTAGACCTGGTAGATGGCGGCCCTGCGCCACCAGCCGGCGTCGGCGGGCAGCGCGGTGGGGGTCGGGTTGGTCATGGTGCTCGGTCCTGACTGTCTGAAGAAGAGGGTGGGGGGTGGGGGTCAGCCCTTGACCGAGCCCTGGAGCAGCGCCTTGACGAAGTGGCGTTGCAGGAACAGGAACACGAGGATCGTGGGGGCCATGATGAGCAGGGCGCCGGCGTTCAACAGGACCTGGTCGGTGCTGTATTTGGTGGTGAACGCCTGCAACGCGCCCGCCATGGTGCGCTTGTTGGGATCGTCGATCAGCACCAGCGCGAGCAGGAACTGGTTCCAGGTGGACAGGAACATCAGCAGCGCGAGGGATGCGATGGCGGGGCGGGCGAGAGGCAGGTGGATGTGGAAGAGGGCGCGCCAGGGGCCCGCGCCGTCCATGCCCGCTGCCTCGTTCAGTTCTTTCGGTACGCCGACGAAATGCGCCCGCATCCAGAACACCGCGAACGGCATGTTCATCCCGACGAGGGGGAGGATCAGCGCCCACTGGCTGCCCAGCAGGCCCATGGCCTTGGTCTGTTCGTAGAGCGGGACGATCACGATCTCGTACGGCAGGGTCAGGGTGAGCACGAGGATCGTGTAGAAGATCTTGCCCAGCGGGATCTCCAGGACGGCGATCGCGTACGCGGCCATCGTCGAGATCAGGACCGCGACCGGTACGACGCCGAGCACGATGAGCGTGCTGGACTTGAGCAGGGTCGTGATGTTGGCGATGTTCCAGGCGTCGACGAAGTTGTGCCAGTGCGGGTCGGTGGGCCAGCTCAGGCCGGAAGGGAAGGATCCCTGCGGGGCGAGGGCCGCGCTGACCATGCTCAGCAGCGGGACGACGGAGTAGAGCGCGGCGGCCGCGATGAGAGTCAGGCCAGGGGCCCGGCGGCGAAAGGTCCGCAACGTCTGCGTGCGTTCGGGCATGGTCACTTCTCCCGGAACAGGCGCTGGAGCGGGGCGACGACCGCGATGACGATCAGGGCGAGGACGACGGCGAGCGCGGAGGCCGCGCCGAGGCGGCTGTCGCTGAAGGCCAGGTTGTAGACGGCGACGCCGGGGACCATGGTCTGGGTGCCGGGGCCGCCCTGGGTGGCGAGGTAGACGACGTCGAAGCTGGCGAGCGCAGCGATGATCGTGATGGTGACGCAGACGCCGATCTCGTTGCGCAGGCCGGGCAGGGTCACGGCGAAGAACTGGCGGATGGGTCCGGCCCCGTCGATGCGGGCGGCCTCGTACAGGCTGTTGTCGATCTTTCCGATGCCGGCCAGGAGCAGCATCGTGCACAGCCCGGTGGAGAGCCAGGTGCCGATGAAGCCGACGGCGGTCAGCGCCCAGTGGAAGTCGGCGAGCCAGGCGCGGGCCAGGCCGCCCAGGCCGATGGCGCGCAGGGTCTGGTTGACCACGCCGTTGTCGGAGTACATCCACGTCCAGGCCACGCCCGCGGCGGCGCCCGGGATGATCTGCGGCAGGAAGAGGAGCGTGCGGGCCACGGTGCCTGTGAAGCGGCCCTCGATCCGGCGCAGTACGGACGCGGTGATCAGGGCGAGGGTCACCGGCAGGACGGTGAAGAAGAGGATCAGGTAGAAGGCGTGGAGCAGGGAGGAGAACTGCTCCGAGTCGGTGAAGACCGCGGTGTAGTTCTTCAGGCCCACCCAGGTGGAAGCGCCGATGCCGTCCCAGTCGTAGAAGGAGTACTGGATCGACAGCAGCACCGGGTAGAAGTTGAAGACGCCGTAGAAGGCGAGGGCGGGCAGGGCGAAGAGCCAGCCGGCCCACCGCCTCGCCCGGAGCCTGTTGCGGCCCCGGGCGGCGGCGCCCTTCCTCGTCGGTCGGGGGGTGGAGGACATGGGGGCTCAGCTGCTCTTGAGGGCGTCGGCGTAGGCGGTCTGGAGGGTCTTGACCATCGCGGCGGGCTCGACCTTGCCGGAGACCAGGAGCTGGAGCTGCTGGGGCAGCTTGGTGTTGACGGCCGGGGCGGCGTTCTGGATCCAGCTGTCGAAGCCGTTGTCGGCGGCGATGGCGGCGTAACCGGTCTGGATCTGCTCGGACGCGGTGCCGGACAGCGACGGCGTCTTGGCGGAGTCCGAGGTCACCGCGGCGTAGCCGTTGTCGACGGCGACCTTCGCCGCCTCGGGTGTGGTGAGGAAGTTCAGGAACAGGGCGGCGGCGTCCTTGTTCTTGGAGTGCGCGGCGATCGAGTAGGCGAGGGTGTTGCTGGTCATGCCCGCGTACTTGCCGCCCTTCTCGGCGGGCGGCATCGGGAAGACGCCGTACTTGCCCTTGAAGGTCTTGTCGATGGTCTGGGTGATCCAGCTGCCCTGGAAGAAGAACAGGCCCTTGCCGCCGGTGAACCGGCCGTACGACGCCTCCTGGTTGATGGCGTTGACGTCGGAGGCGAAGTAGCCCGCCTTGATCCACTTCTGGAGGGTCTTGGTGGCCTGGACGGCGGCCGGGGTGTCCAGAGTGGCGCCCGGCTTGTGGTTCACGAAGTCGCTGAGCTTCTGGGCGCCCATGTAGTCGCCGAGGAGCAGGTTGTAGAGGTGGCCGATCAGGCCGTCCTGGTTGGACGCGACGATCGGGGTGACGCCGGACTTCTTCGCCTTGGCCATGACCGCTTCGAGGTCGGAGACCGAGGAGGGCACGGTCTTCATGCCGACCTTGGCGGCCAGCGCCTTGTTGTAGAAGACACCGACGAGGGGGCCGGCCGAGCCGCCCGCCTGGTAGAGGGAGCCGGAGCCGATCACGCCGTCGGACACCCGGCCGGGGGCGAGTGCGGAGGCGGGGACCTTGCCGCTCCAGCCGTACGCCTTGTCGTAGGCGTCGAGGTTGGTGAGCAGGCCGTCCTTCACCCCGCCGAGGAGGTCGGAGGGCGCGGCGATGTCGGGCGCGGAGTCGGAGGCCAGCAGCCGTGGCAGCACGGTGTTGTAGTTGTTGTCCGCCTCGACCCGCAGCTTGACCTTGATCTTCGGGTACTTGGCCATGAAGGCGTCGGCCAGGCCCTGCTCGTACGTCTGCAGACCGGCCGCGGAGAACAGGGTCAGGTTCGCGGGGGTGTCGGCGACGACCGTGTTCACAGCCGTCGGCGTCGCGTTGGCAGCCGAGCCGGAACCCGAGTCCGAGCCGGGCCCGCTGCACGCGGCGAGCGTGGCCAGTGCGGAGGCCGCGGCGACGGCCGCCAGCGGGGCCCGCAGGCGACGGCCGACGGTTCTGGCGGGGGATGTGGGGTGCTGCTGCTTGGGCATGATGCCTCCTCGCATCCATGCGGCTGCCGCTCCACTCATGGTCGGCAGTCAGAGGTCGGCGTGCTTCCCGGACCGGGCCGCAGAGGAGCGTGAAGGTCGTTTCGGAAGCGTTTCCGTTGCCGAAAGACTGAGGGGGTCGACCGTCCCTGTCAAGTAACGAAAACGCAACACGCATTTGACATGCTGAAACGATCAGATGGCCGTACAGGTCGACACCCGGTGCGAGCCATCACCTCGGAAGCCCTTCCGGGAATCATGGAAGCGTTTCCGGAAATGGGTTAGCCTTCCGGCATGGCGCAGAGCTCCCAGAAGATCAACATGGCGGACGTGGCCCGCGCGGCCGGCGTCTCGATGGCCACCGCCTCACGCGCACTCAACAACGAGAGCGGCGTCGCCGAGGCCACGCGACGCCGCGTGCTCGCGGTCGCCGAGGAGCTCTCCTACGTCGTCTCCCCCGAGGCGTCCCGGCTGGCCGGCGGCGACACCGGCCGGGTCGCCGTGGTCGTCCCGCACATCTCGCGCTGGTTCTTCGCGACGCTGCTGGAAGGGCTGGAATCGGTGCTGCGCGCCGCCGACCTGGACGTACTCCTGTACCACGTGGACGGCATCGAGGACCGCCACGACTTCTTCCACCGACTGCCGGCGCGACGGAAGGTCGACGCGGTCGTGGTCCTGGCTTTCCCGGTGGGTGAGGAGGAGCAGCGGCGGCTTGAGCTGATGGGCGTCACGGTCATCGCAGCGGGCGGCCAGCACGCGCCGTACCCGAACGTCTCCATCGACGACGAGACGGCAGGCCGCCAGGCCATGGACCACCTGCTCTTCCTCGGCCACCGCCGGATCGCGATGATCGCCGCGGTCGACCCCGACCAACCGGACGAGGTGCAGCCGTCGGGCCGCTCCAACGCGTATTACGCCGCCCTGCGCGACGCCGGCATCCCCCTCGACGAACGCCTCGTCGTCACCGTCGACTGGGGCGGCGACCAGGGCGCCGACGCCATGGCCAAACTCCTCAGCCAGCCGGAACCGCCGACCGCCGTCTACGCCCACTCGGACGAGGTCGCCCTCGGCGCGATCCGCACGCTGCGCCGAGCCGGCCTGCGCATCCCCGACGATCTGTCCGTCATCGGCATCGACGACCACCCCGTCGCCGAACTGACCGACCTGACGACTGTGCGGCAACCCGTGCGGGAACAGGGGGAGTTGGCGGGACGCATGCTCCTGAGCATCCTGGGCGGGGAGGAGACGGAGCACGACGTGGTCGTGCCGACGCAGCTGGTGATCCGGGGGAGCACGGCGCCACCGCGGGCATGACGGCGAGGATGTTGGAATGGCAATCCGCAGAAGGACAAGGATTGAGGAGTGCCGACACCGATCAGCGGGTCTGAACTGCCGATGTGAGGACACTGGTGTTCGGAAAGTGCTGACGAGCCACAGCTCAGCGTTCCCTTGCACAGGACACCCATGTCGAAGGGGAAACGCGTTGAGGTCACCGAGAACCTCCCCGCGGACCTGCAGTGCAGGAGGCGCATCGGCTTGTCAGGGTTCGGAAGAACCCTGTTTGGTTACCCGTTCACGCGCCTGCGCCAGACGTAGCTCCAGCAGGTCCGCACTCACCAACTGCGGTCTGCCTCGTGTCAGCTAGTACACCCAGGGCCCGGGTATTTCGGCAAGGGGTGGAAGCTGTTCGTACAGCTCGCGAAAGTGGGTGATGCGCTGGCGGGTTGGGGTGTTGTTGTCGGTGAAGACAAGGTAGCGAGCGGAGTGGTCGAGGATCGCCTGGAGCTCGAGGAAATTGCTCAGGATGGCCTTGTCGGCACCGACGCAGATGCGGCCGGCCGCAGTGGCATCCGCGATCCACTGTTGGTCGGACACTGCCTCGGCGGGGGCGACACCGTAGAGATCACCGATGGTCTGCACGTCCGGGCATAGTTTCACGTACAGCCTCGGCGAAGCGTTTTGCGTTCGTGCTGCGGGCCAGGAACAGGCGCAGTCCCCCCGCTTCGCTCATGCGGCCTCGCGTTCGATCCGTTCCTGAACTTCCGCCACCTGATCAACGGGCAGGCCGTAGTCCTCGGCAACGTCCTCTACAGGCTGGCCAGAGCGTAGATCGCCGGCAACTACATAAAGGGGAGTGCCGGTGGCGGTGAAGAAAGGCCGACCGAAGTTCACACCCGGCAGTACCCCAATCTCAGCGACTTCGTAACCGGGAAGCTCGATCTTGCGAGCGTACTCATTGCCCGGCCTGGATCCCGGTTCGTCGTACTCGATACGGGTCAGGAACCGGTCGATCACCTCGCGGAAGACGTACTGGCCATCCAGAACGATCAGCTTGCGGGTCTCTCTCTCGTCCTCGCCTCCAAGATCGTCACCGATCTCGTACAGGAGGTCGGCTCCGGCGACGTAGAGACGGCGGGAAGCGAGTGCGTGCTCGACACCGATCCGCTCACGGACCATGTCGAGTGCCGGGCGGATCTTCTGGAGAGGCATGTTCGCTCGGCGCAGCGCGGACAGGAACATGCCCTCGGCCAAGCCGATGAAGGGGATCGACGGATGCGACGAGCGTGGTGCGCCTAGATAGGTGATCAGCGGGGAGCCGGTCGCCTGTGGCCGGTTGGGGAAGGTGTTGCGGTAGCCCCGTGCCCAGTTCCGGAAGGTGGAAGAGGCCATGTCCAGGTAGCTGGCCGCTTCAGCCTGGGTGTAGAGGGGCACGCTGAAACGGACGTCCTCGCTCCTGTCGGCCACGGGTACCACCTCCGCCCCCAGTCTCTCGCAGCCGATAGGTCGTGGACGATATGCCGGCTAAGGGCGGCTAAGGGGTATGTCGTGGCCGCAATCACGATTGGCTGAGGCGTATGAGCTGTCTGGTGTCGAGATGGAGCCCCGCACGGCGGAAGGGAGATCCGCTGCGTGCGAGTTCGAGACCGGTTCCGAGCTGGCGAGATGCTCCCATACACCGACGGCCTGCGCCCCTGCGGCCTCATTGAGGCCGCGTTGAGGCCGCAAGGACAGGAACAGACTGACAAGGACTGAGAAGCACCGACACCACCCACCCCGCCTGACCTGCTGAAACGTCATGGATCGGCGTTGATCGGCAAGGGCCGCCAAGATCCTCAAAGGACTCATAATCCGTCGGCCGTGGGTTCGAGTCCCACCCGCCCCACCTGTGCAGGCTTCTGACCTGCGGAAACGTTCAATTTGTCCTGGCGGATCGTCAACTTCGCCTGAACGGACGGAATCCGCTGCGCATGAGTTCGGATCTGTTCCGGTCGATGTTGGTTCATATCGCTCTGACCTGTGTAGATGGCGCGGTCCGGCGATCGGGCAGGCCGCTGCGGGTGGCCTGTGCGATGCCTTTGGTGCCCGATTCTGGACGCTGGATGGACATGAGGATTCAGAAGTGCCGTCTGGGGACCTTCGAGTAGGCGGCTTTGTCGAGCCGACGGGTGGGCACGGAGGCAGTCCGAATGGGGTGCGGTCCGAGTTGCGACGCGCAAACGGCCCCTACCGGAAACGGTACAGACAGGATCGACGGGCTCGGTGGGAGCGGCCGGGCTGAGTGGCTCTCACGCATGCAGCCGCCGGTCTTCCTGCTCATCCCCTCCCTCCCGGGGTGCCGACGCTCACCGTCGAGGCGGGATGTGGTCCCCTGCCAAGGGCCGCCTAACGAGGGCTGCTGGTGTCGCCGACGTCGTGACGCGGCTCGACGAGTCCGGCCGTCCTCGGGTTCGTTGCTGAGCCAGGCCGCCCTGGCGACCGGCGACAGCCATCCGGGCCCGGGCCGCCTCATGCGCATCTCCCTCGATCGCCTCAACAGCCGCTATACCGCACCCCTACGAGTCTCGGTGACAGGGACAACAGCTCTCACCGCAGCGGGCGCTGTTCGCGTGAAGACGCCGGATCAAGAAGAAGAGACCGCCCCCTTGCAGGAGGTCAGGTGGCCCCAGCTCATGGCCGGCACCGAGACCTCGCTGTCGAAGTGTCACCTGGTGACCATCAGGTGACCGCCACCCGCCGGGCGTTTTGTCGGATCCCGGGAAACGATGGGAGACGGCACCGCGAGCGACCAGCCGCCGACTCACCGCGCGAATCATCCGAACCGCGCTGGAAGGACATGTCATGACCGCCTCCGCTCTCAAGGCTCCGACCGCACCAGGGGTGCGGTCCTGGTGGGGAATCCCGTACGCCACCGCTGAGCGGTACCGCCGTCCCGTGGTCGCTGGCTTCGATCCGGGCCTCCCGTACGACCGCAAGGGCGTCGTCTCTGTCCAGCCCGACAGCGGTGACTGGCTGGAAGCGGACAGCGGGATGGGTGAGGACTGCCTGAACCTGAACGTGTGGGCCCCCGAGGAGCCGGTCGACAAGGCGCTCCCGGTGACCGTGTACATCCACGGCGGTGGATTCGAGTTCGGTGCGAACACGCAAGTCACCTCGAACGCCTCCGGTCTCGCCGCGACGGGGCGCGTGGTGGGCGTGTCCCTCAACTACCGGCTCGGCGCTCTGGGCTCGCTCTCGCTCTCGCAGTACGGCGGGAAGCTCGCCGAGGCCAGCAACCTCTTCCTCCAGGACATCATCGCCGCGCTCACCTGGATCCAGCGGAACATCGCCCACTTCGGCGGCGACCCCGACAACGTCACCGTCTACGGTCACAGCGGCGGCGCCTATTCCACCTTCGGGCTGCTGGGCGCTTCCTCCGCCGACGGCCTGTACCGGCGCCTGGCCGGGTTCTCCGGCGGGCCGGCCCGCTCCATCCCGGCCTGGTGGGCCGAGGAACTCGCCCACCGGTTCGTCACCGAACTCGGTGTCGCGGACAACCCGGAGAAGGTGCTCGACCTCGACCCGCTCTCTTTGCGGGACGCCCTGCGCAAGGTCCTCCCGACGGACCTCGGAGTCCGCGGCGGGGTGGACAACAAGGCCACCGGCGTCGTCCTGGACATCGGGCAGCCCGGCGCGGTGGTGCACGCCCACCCCATGGACGTACTCGCCTCGGGCGTGCACCGCGACGTGGACGTGCTGCTGAGCATGGCCAGCGACGACATGGGCTGGTGGGTGGCGAACGACCTCGACCGTTTCGACCCGGGCATCGTCGACCGCGTCGTCGACGAGGTCGCGGGGTGGCGTATCTCCCGCTCCCGCGCGCAGAAGATCGTCGACACCTACGATCAGGGCGGCCTTACCCCGGCCGAGGTCCGTGCCGCGGTCATGGCGGACTACCTCTTCGCGATCCCCGCCGCCCGCGGCGCCCTGGCCCACGCCGCCGCCGGCGGCAATGCCCACCTCCTCCTGATCGGCCCCGCCGAGGGCGCGCCCGCCGTGCACGGCACCGAGATGTACGCCCTGGTCGGCCAAAAAAAGCCGGGCCGCAGCGCGGAGCAGGCCGACCGCGACACCCGTATCCGCGACATCGTGCTCGCCTTCGCCACCGGCGAGCACTCCCGCCTGTGGCGCGCCGTCACGGACCAGCCCACATCGGAAACCGTCGGCAACTCTCCCTTCGAGGGCACCGCCCACTACCAGCAGGTCCTCGACCTGTGGGAAGGCATCGACCGCCCCTGACGGCCGCCGGGCGATACGTAAGAGCGCGCGGGACAACACGGAGTGAGGTACTCGGTATGAGGCAATCGACAGCAGCAGGTGGCGTCGCACCGGCGACGATGACGGCCGTCGTCGTCACCCGCCCCGGCGGCCTGGACGCACTTCAGATCAAGGATGTGGCGGTGCCCGTCCGCAAGCCCGGCTGGGTGCGGATCCAGGTGAAGGCGTTCGGCGTCAACGAATCCGAAGTCACCACCCGCAAAGGCGAGTCGGACGCGGAGGTCACCTACCCGCGCATCCCCGGCATCGAGGGCGTCGGCGTGGTCGACGAGGCCGACGAGGACAGCGGGCTGCGGCCGGGACAGCAGGTCGCCACGATGATGGGCGGCATGGGCCGCTCCTACGACGGCGCGTACGCCCAGTACGTGACCGTCCCCGCCGGGCAGGTCATCCCGTTCGAGACCACCCTGCCGTGGGACGTGGTCGGCGCGCTCCCCGAGATGTTCCAGACCGCCTACGGATCGCTGACCACCGGCCTGGACTTGAAGCCCGGGCAGACGCTGCTGATCCGCGGCGGCACCTCCACGGTCGGTCTGAGCGCGGCCACGATCGCGAAGGACCTCGGAGCCACCGTGCTGTCCACCACTCGCAGTGAGGCGAGGGCCGGGGAACTGCGGGCGGCGTGCGTCGACCATCCCCTCATCGACAACGGAACCCTCGCCGCCCAGGTGCGCGAACTGATGCCGGACGGTGTCGACGCCGCACTGGAGCTGGTGGGCTGCTCGGTCCTCGCCGACACCCTCCGCACCGTACGCCGGCACGGCACGGTCTGCTTCACCGGGGCCCTGGCAGGCCAGTGGACGATCCCCGACTTCACGCCGTTCATGATCCCGAGCGGGGTGCGGCTGACGTCCTACGGCGGTCAGGCCGCCGACCTCCCGGCCGACGTCCTCGCCCATCAGCTCCAGGCCATTGCAGCAGGACGCCTCAACGTCCCCGTCGCGAAGGTCTACCACGGCCTGGAACAGGTCCGTGACGCCCAGGCCGACCTCGAGTCCGGCACCACGCCGGGCAAGCACGTCGTCGTCCTCGACGACTGAGACCGGACCGCGGGACACGACAAGGCCATCGCACACCTCGAGTCGATCGGTTCGAACCCGCACATCGTGCCCAGTGACTACCTCAACCCGGCGGTGAGCGCCGCCGCTCCCCGCCCTTTCCGAAGGAGCCAACAGATGACGGACCGAACAGCGGCAGGCCTCTTTGGTGCCTTGACCACCCGGCCCCCGCTGGACCCGGAGCTCGCGTCCGTCGAGGAGGCGCGGGGCGCCTTTTTCCCGGCACTGTCGGACGAGACCCTGCCAGAGCTCCGACGGCAGATCGCCGCGGGTTCCCCCGGGTTGGATTCGGAGGCTCTGACGGCGGGCGGCAGAGTGCGGGTGGAAGAGCGACAGGTGCCCGGGCCGGAGGGCGCGCCGGACATCACTGTGCTGATTCTCAGCCCCGTCGAGGACCGAGGCCCCAAGGGAGGCATCCTCAGCCTCCACGGTGGCGGGATGATCATGGGGGGCCGTCGGGACCACGTGAGTCATCTTCTCCCTCATGTGATCGAGGGGAGTGCGGTCGTCGTGTCGGTCGAGTACCGGCTGGCGCCGGATCACCCCGATCCCGCTCCGGTCGAGGACTGTTACGCGGGGCTGGTGTGGATGGCGAAGAACGCGGCCGAGCTCGGTATCGACCCCGAGCGGCTCCTGATCGCCGGAGTCAGTGGCGGCGGCGGCCTCGCGGCGGGGACCGCGCTGCTCGCCCGCGACCGCGCCTTTCCCAGGCTCAGCCAGCAGGTTCTGATCTGCCCCATGCTCGACGACCGCTTCGAGACGCACAGCAGTCGCATGGTGGACCGCGAAGGCGTATGGGACCGCCACAGCAATCTGTACGCGTGGACCTCCGTACTGGGCGAGCGGCGCGGCGGCCCGGACGTGTCGCAGTACGCCGCACCGGCCCGTGCTGAG
Organism: Streptomyces sp. NPDC001617; assembly: GCF_053596855.1. NCBI lineage: Bacteria > Bacillati > Actinomycetota > Actinomycetes > Kitasatosporales > Streptomycetaceae > Streptomyces > Streptomyces sp. NPDC001617. The sequence goes on along the minus strand of NZ_JBSFHA010000133.1, from coordinate 8,138 downwards.
GACCTCAGCCGGCTGCCGCGCACCTACATCGACACCGGCTCGGCCGAGGGGTTCCGCGACGAGATCCTGATCTACGCCGGCCGCCTGTCAGAGGCGGGCGTGAGCGTTGATCTCCACATGTGGGGCGGAGCCTTCCACGGATTCGACATGTCGGTGGATCATGCGGCTGTGTCACGCTCTGCCAACGCGACCCGTGAGGAGTTCATCCGGCGGGCTCTCGACAGGTGAGCGGTGCGACAACGCGCAGATTGCGAAGACAGCCTTCGCCTCCTGACGAGCAAGGGGCGTCCGCCGCGTTTCCGTCAAGCGTCGGTCCTCGCCTCGCCCGCCGCGAAGGCGGCCGGGGTGAGGCCGGTGCGGTCGCGGAAGAAGCGGCCGAAGTTCGCGGGGTCGGTGAAGCCGAGGTGGACGGCCACGGCCCGGGCGTCCCACCGGGCAACTCCCAGCAGGCGCCGGGCTTCCAGGAGGCGCCGCTCGTCGATGAGTTCACGCACCCCCTTGCCGGTGGCGTCCCGGGCGGCCCGGCTGAGGGTGCGGACCGAACAGCCGAGCAACTCGGCGTAGTCCGCGGCGTGGTGCAGCTCGCGGAAGTGCAGCTCCAAGGCGTCCAGGAAGCGCCCGTACCTGTCGGCACGGCCCGTGCCGACCGTGGCCGTGCCGGTGGGGGCGATGTCCGGGGAGTTGGCCAGGCGCAGCAGCAGCGATTCGAGCAGGCTGCGCCGCAGGGCGTGGTGGATGTCGAGGGGGCGGCGCCCCAGTGCGCGGTGTTCGTCCAGGAGTTGGAGTGCCGTCTGCTGGAGCCAGGCGGTGTCGTCGGGGTGCGGGCTGAGTACGGCAGGGGCCTCGTGCGCGGTGAGCGGGGCCAGGAGACGGGCGAGGTCGGGCCGCAGCACGTCCGGTTCGAACAGGATGAACGGGCCGCGGGCCTCGCCGGGCGGATGCCAGCACTGCGCGTGCCCGGGACGCACCCACAACCACTGCCCGGGGGTGACGGTCCGCGTGACGTAGTCGACATCGTGCCGCAACTCACCCTCGGTGACCGCGATGAGGTAGTGGAAGGTGGCACGGCCCGGACGGGGCGGGTTCCACGGCCAGTCGTCGTGCTGGGCGAAGAAGTCCTCGACGGTACTCACCTCAAGGCCGTACGGAGTACCGACCGGGGGCTGGAAACCGTACAGCCGAACCGCGGCAGGACCGGTCGCGGTTCCGCTCGGGTCGGGGTGTCGCTTGTCGACCATCACGTGTCCGCACCCTACCGCCCGTCCCGTCGGCTTCGACGCAAGGATGGAACGTGCCAGCGCACCCGTGCGGCGCTTCCTACCTCCTTCGACGCCACAGTCCGTCACCACCTGAGAAGGCCCACCGCCCATGAACGCATCGACCCTGCACAAGACCGCCGCCGACTGCGCGGAAGAACTCCCCGGAGCCCAGCTGGAGCACCCCTTCGGCCCCGACTGGGAGGTCTACAAGGTGCGCGGCAAGGTGTTCATGCTGATGACCGACGTCCCGGGGCGTCCCGTCGTGATCCTCAAGGCGGACCCCGGCGAGGCCCACGCCCTGCGAGAGCAGTACAGCCACATCACCCCCGGCTACCACATGAACAAGAAGCACTGGATCACGCTGGAGGGCGGAGAAGGCGTCGACAAGGAGCTCATCAGGGAGCTCGTCACCGACTCCTACCGGCTCGTCGTCGCCCAACTGCCCAGGGCCGAGCGGCCCGTCGACCCGCACACCTACGGCACCCCCAGGCGGGCGGCCACGTGAGCGCGGCCGGTGACCGGCTCCAGGACACCGCCCGCCGGGCCGCCCTGGCCCTCCCCGACGTCAGCCACGGCTACCCCTTCACCCCCGGACTCGACGTGTACAAGGTCGCGGGCAAGGTGTTCCTGATCGTCACCGACGACCCGGACGACCAGATCATCACGGTCAAGTGCGAACCCGAACACGCCCGCGCTCACGTACGCGCCCACGCCTCGATCACACCGGGCCGCTACCTCGACAAACGCCACTGGGTCTCCCTCGGGCCGGGCCCCGGCATCACCGAGAGGCTGGTCACCGACGCGGTCGAGGACTCCTACGACCTGGTTGCCGCGCGGCTGCCGCGACGCGACCGCCCCGGCGCCCGATGAGCACCGCGCGCTTCCCCACGAGCGGCTGAGCCGACGCCTGTCAGTGCCCCGTGCAAGGCTCGCCACGTCCGCACACGTCCGCTTCCGACCCGAGAGACCGATGGAACCGACCCTGCCGCTCTTCGGCGAGGAGCCCGCCCGGCCCCTCGCCGACCGCCTGCGCCCCACCCGGCTGGAAGATGTCGTCGGGCAGGACCACCTCCTTGCCCCAGACGCCCCGCTGGGCCGCATGGTCGCCCAGCAGCGCCTCGGTTCCGCCATCCTGTGGGGCCCGCCCGGCGTCGGGAAGACCACCATCGCCCGGCTCCTCGCCGGCGCCGGCAACCTGGCCTTCGAACCGGTGTCGGCCACCTTCTCCGGCGTGGCCGAACTGCGCAAGGTCTTCGCCGCCGCACGAAGCCGGCGCGGCATCGGCCAGGGCACCCTGCTGTTCGTCGACGAGATCCACCGCTTCAACCGTGCCCAGCAGGACAGCTTCCTGCCCTACGTCGAGGACGGCACCGTCACCCTGATCGGCGCCACCACGGAGAACCCGAGCTTCGAACTCAACGGCGCCCTCCTCTCCCGCACCCAGGTCCTCGTCCTCAAACGCCTCGACGAAGCCGCACTGTCCACGCTCCTCGACCGCGCCGAGCAGCTCACCGGCCACCATCTGCCCCTGGACGACGACGCCCGCCGCGCCCTGATCGCCATGGCGGACGGTGACGGCCGCTACCTCCTCAACATGGCCGAACAGCTTCAAGCCCTCCCCGACACCGAAACCACCCTGGACACCGCCGGGCTCGCCCATCACATCCAGCAGCGGGCCCCGCTGTACGACAAGGCGCAGGAGGGCCACTACAACCTGATCTCCGCGCTGCACAAGTCGATGCGCGGCTCCGACCCGGACGCGGCCCTGTACTGGCTCGCCCGCATGCTCGACGGCGGCGAGGACCCGCTGTTCGTCGCCCGCCGCCTGGTCCGCTTCGCCAACGAGGACATCGGCATGGCCGACCCCCACGCCATCCAACAGGCCCTCGCCGCCTGGGCCGTGTACGAGCGACTCGGCTCCCCCGAGGGCGAGTTGGCGATCGCCCAGACCGTCGTCTACCTCGCCACCGCACCCAAGTCCATCGCCGTCTACCGCGGTTTCAACGGCGCACTCCGATCAGCCCGGCACACCGGCTCGCTCATGCCACCCGCCCACATCCTCAACGCCCCGACCCGGCTGATGAAAGACCTCGGCTACGGCAAGGACTACCAGTACGACCCGGACACAGCCGACGGCTTCTCCGGTGACGACTACTTCCCCGATGACATGGATCGCGAGACGTACTACGAGCCCACCCGCAACGGCTACGAAGCCCAGATCACCGAGCGCCTGCGCCACTGGGCCGCTCTGCGCGCCCGCCGGCAACGCGGCTGACCGGCCGACGCCCGCGAAGAATCATCACGGCCGGAGGACGAGGTGCACCTAGCCGATGTCGGCCGCCTACTCCGGCGCGAGGCGTCCGTGACTGAACCACTCCAGGCGTCGATGGTAAGTGGATCGACTTGCCTTACGGATGGTGCGGGGGCTACCTTCAGCAGGTAAGTCCATCGACTTACCTATCGACTCGGCAGGGAACAATCAACATGAATCGTCTTGCGGGCAAGCGCGCTCTCATCACCGGCGGCACGAGTGGGATCGGTCTGGAGACCGCGCAGCGTTTCATCGCGGAAGGCGCCGACGTGCTGGTCACAGGGGTCACCCCGGCCAGCATCGACAAGGCGCGGCAGATCCTCGGAGACAAGGTGCCGGTGGTGCAGGCCGATGCACGCAATCTCGACGCGCAGCGCGGCCTGGCGAAGCAGGTGCGTGAGCACTTCGGGAAGCTGGACGTGGCGTTCCTGAACGCCGGCGTCTCGGACTGGCGGCCGTTCGAGGACCACACGGAGGACAGCTTCGACCGGCTCTTCGACATCAACGTCAAGAGCGTCTTCTTCCTCACCCAGGCCCTGGTACCCGTGCTGGCCAACCCGTCCTCGGTCATCCTCAACGCGTCCAACAGCGCGCACGGCGGCTACGGGCAGTCGAACGCCTACGCCGCGACGAAGGCGGCTGTCGGCTCCCTGATGCGGTCGTGGAACGCGGACCTGCTCAGGTCGCACGGCATCCGGTTCAACGCGGTAAGCCCCGGCCCGGTGAACACCCCGCTGTACTCCAAGCTCGGGATCGAGGACCCCGCGCAGCAGACGGCGGTTCTGGAGGCGATCAGCTCCGGCATTCCTCTGGGGCGCATGGGTCTGCCCGAAGAGGTCGCGGAAGCCGTCGTGTACCTGGCCTCCGATGTCTCCGCCTTCGCCGTGGGCCAGGACCTTATCCTGGACGGTGGCCAGACCGTTCTCTGACAGCGAGGATGCGGCTGGAAGACGGGCGAAGGGCGTGGGTATGTCGGTGGCGGACCGTGACCGAACGGAAACCGATGGCGATACCTGCCAGGCCGGGTATCACGCGCAGATCAAGGCGGAGAACCGCGCGCGCATCATCCGCGCCGCCCGCGACCTCTTCCTCGCCCGGGGATACGACAAGACCTCCCTGGCCCAGATCGCCAGGGAGGCCCGCGTCTCCACCGGCACCCTCTTCAAGCGGTACCCCTCCAAAGCCGCGCTGTTCGCCGCCGTCACCTCCGAACAGTGGCAGCTGGACGTGCAGTACGCCGCACCGCCCCCGCCCGGTAACCCCCGGTACGGGCTGGACCACATCGGCCGCGACTACGCCTGCCTGGTCTCGCGGCCCGGCACGGCGGCGCTGTGCCGCCTCATCATCACCGAACTTCCCCAGATGCCGGAACTCGCCGACATCGTCGGCACCGGCTTCGCCATCGACCGCGGACCCTTCTTCGACCGGCTCCGCGACTACCTCGACGCCGAAGCGCAGGCCGGCACACTCGACTTCCGTTCGGCCGACGAACAGCCACAGCCGACCTCCGCAGTGGCCGAACAGTTCCTCGGCATGATCTGCGGCCAACTCCTGTGGCCCCAGCTCGTACGGACCGACTTCGTCCCGCCCGACCCCACCGACACCACGATCGTGGACGAAGCCGTCGCCCTCATGCTCACCCGCTACCGCACCGGATCCTGAACCTTGGACCACCAGTTCACGCTGCCAGGACCCCGATGCGTCGTCTTACCGGGACAGGTACAGGTATGTACGGCAGTTCACCCGGGCGTGCCGTGCCCTGGACTGGGTGCCGGCGAGGCGGCTCAGTCCGCGGGGCGGGCGCGAGGGCACGGAGCGAGGGCTGACCGGTAGGGGGCATCGCCGCGATACCGCCTTGGGTGGGCGGTCAGCGAGAGGCTTGACGTCCGTCCGTGCGACCGGGCGGACTCTACTGCCTGAGGTCGATCATGCGGACCGGCTGCCCCGTCGTGCGCGCAATGGTTTCGAAGTCGCGGTCGAAGTGGAGCAGTGTGAGGCCTGCTTCTTCCGCGGCCGCTGCCACCAGGAGATCGACGGGGCCCGCACTGCGGTGTTCCCCTTTTGCGGCCAGTTGTTCCTGGACGATGCGGGAGCGGCGGTAGACGCCGTCAGGCATGGGGCACCACACGTAGTGGGCGTCGAGTGCAGCCTTCAGTCGCGCGCGGTCCGCGGCTGAGCGGGCGGAGTAGAGGACCTCGAGTTCCGTGATGTCGCAGATCGCGACAAGGCCGGCGCCGATCCTGTCGTCCCAGTCAGTCGTGGTCTGGCGGAGCAGGACGCGGGCGAGGGCGGAGGTGTCGATGAGGTAGTCGGCGACGGTCACGGCCGGTACTGGTTCTTGTCCAGGAGAATGTCGACGTCCAGGGCTCCATCGGTCACCAGTTGCCGGGCGTCTTCGAGTGCGCGCAGGCGCCGGTAGCGGGCGGTGACCTCGCGCAGGGCGGTGTTGATGGTGTCGCGCTTGGTGGTGGTGCCGAGTTCCTTGGCGGCTTCTTCCAGTGCCTCGTCGTCGAGGTCGATCACGGTGCGGCTCAAGACAGCCTCCTCATGTACACTGTGGCGTATATCAATATACATGATCGATTGTATATCGAGGGCTCGCACACCCCTGGTGGTCTGTTTCTCAGATCTGTGGACTTGCAGCGAGCGCGCCAGAAGAGGGGGGCGCCAGGAACTTCCCGGTGGGCTCCTTTCAGCGTTCGAACTTCCAGGTGAGGCGGGAGGTCGTCGCGTACGGCACAGGCTTCAGCCTCTGGTGCCCCCTGTCGAGGTTCTGCCTCGGCACCCGGGGAGAGCCTCGCGTGTTGGAAGGGGAATCCGTTGCGGGCGGGTTCGAGATCCCCTCCCGAGCTGGGGCGCTGCTCTTCGTTCCCGGCCGGACCGGTCCATCCGGGAATCGTTCTGGACGCAGGTTGGACACAAGGATCGGAAAGGACTGACAAAGGCCGAGAAGGGCTGAGGCACCAAACTGCGTCTGACGCGCAAATAGGTGCAGGTCGGGGTGGGGTTGGGCATGTGTGAGTGCCCGGTGGCCGTGGTGGTCGCCGGGTGTCTGGGCTCTGGGTGTCAGGCTGCGTCCTCCATGGGGTTGAGGGTGACGGTGTAGCCGAGCTGGTTGAGTGCGGTGATCGCTCGGCGGGTGGCGCGTTCGGGGTCGCGTTGGGCGAAGTAAGTGCCGCCGAGCTCGTGGTAGGGGACGTTGTCGGTGAGCATGTGCCAGATCGCGGTGATGAGCGAATGCTCGATGGCGACCAGGGCCCTGAGCGGGCCGCGTCGGGCGGTCAGCCGCTTGTAACGGGCTTGCAGGTAGGTGTTGTTGGTTCTCGCCGCGCCGAAGGCGGCCAGTCCGAGGGCGCCTTTGAGGTAGGGGTTGCCGGGCCGGACCTTGGTGTTCTTGGTGCGGCCGGCGGACTCGTGGTGGCCGGGGCAGACCCCGGCCCAGGACGCGAGGTGTTTGGCGGAGGCGAACCGGGTCATGTCGGCGCCGGTCTCCGCGATGATCACTTCGGCGACGGCCTGGTTGACGCCGGGGATGGTGTCGAGCAGGCCGAGGGCGGGACGAAAGGGGGCCATCGCCTCCGTGATCCGCTCGTCCAGCTGGCCGATTGCGCCGGTGAGCTGGTCGTAGTGGTCCAGGTGCAGCCGGGTGAGGAAGGCGTGGTGGTCACGGAAGCGGCCCGGTCAGGGCCTCGGTGAGTTCGGGGATCTTGTTGCGGAGCTTGCGTTTGGCCATCTCCGCGAGCGCCTGCGGGTCGTGTTCGCCGCGGATGAGGGCCTCCAGCATGGCCCGGCCGGAGACGCCCATGATGTCGGAGGCGACCGCGGCCAGCTTGATCCCGGTGTCCTCCAGGAGCTTCTCCAGCCGCTGCACGATCTGCCCGCGCTCGCGGGTCATCTGGGTGCGGGCCCGGGTCAGATCCCGCAGTTCGCGCACCGGCTGCGGTGGCACGAACGAGGGGCGGACCAGGCCGTGGGCGCCGAGCTGGGCCAGCCAGGCGGCGTCGGAGACGTCCGTCTTGCGGCCGGGCAGGTTCTTGACCTGCCGGGCGTTGACCAGGATCACGTGCAAGTCCTCGGCCAGCAGGTAGTAGAACGGCTTCCAGTAGTCCGAGGTCGCCTCGATCACGACAAGTGAGACCCTGGCGGCGAGCAGATGGTCCCGCAGGGCGAGCACGGCGTTCGTCGTCGAACCCCAGGTCGTGGTCTCGGTAGTGAACGACCCCCGCCTCTTCGTGCTCGGGCTGCGGACGCAGGCCTTGGCGTCCTTCTTGCTGATGTCCAGACCGGCGCAGCGTTCGTGCAGTACGTCCACGGCCTTGTTCCTTCCCTCACCGAACGGCCAGGCAGTACGCCGTTCCGGGAGGGCCAGGGTGAAACAGGAATTCTGACGCCCGTGCTCACAGCAACACTCCACGGTTCCCGTGGAAGGCCCCCAGCACCATGCTGACCTGCGAGCTCACGGGCATCACAGACGCATCGGTTTCGGCCGGAACGAACCCCACCAGCGTCCCGGACCGACATCGGCCCACGTCAGGGCAGACAGAAGCACCTCCAGCGCGCGCCACGGC
>NZ_JBSFHA010000132.1:0-21335 GCF_053596855.1 Streptomyces sp. NPDC001617 | reverse complement strand
GCCGACAGCGTCTGACCAGGCGACGGTGGCAGTGACGACAGGCAGCCTCCCTCACCGCGCCAGCACCAGCACCAGCACCAGCACCAGCACCAGCACCAACCTGACCGCCGCTCGATCGCGCATCGGCTCCGTGCACTGTCCCACCGTCACGCAAGGGAGATGTCCCGATGAACACCCTGCGCACGTTCGGCTGGTCCTTCGCAGTCACCGCGGTCGCCCTCGCGGGCGCCCTGCTGGCCTGGGGCCCGGCGGGTTTTGCCGCAGTGGGCGTCCTCGCCGTGCTGGAGGTGTCTCTGTCGTTCGACAACGCCGTGGTCAACGCCACCGTGCTGCGGCGTATGAACGCCTTCTGGCAGAAGATGTTCCTCACCGTCGGCATCCTGATCGCCGTCTTCGGCATGCGGCTGCTCTTTCCCCTCCTGGTCGTCTCCGCCACGACGGGCGGCAGTCCGGCCTCCGTCCTGGACATGGCCATCAACCGCCCCGCCGCGTACGCCGCACACCTGGAGCATGCCCACCCGGCGATCGCCGCGTTCGGCGGGATCTTCCTGCTGATGATCGCCCTCGACTTCTTCCTCGACGAGGAACGCGAAGTCCGCTGGCTACGGGCCGTCGAGGGCCCCCTCGCCCGCGCCGCCCGGCTGGACCGCCTCTCCGTCCTGGCCGCCCTCGCCGCCCTCGCCACCGCCGCCCAGCTCCTGGCCGGCTCCCGTCAGAGCACGGTGCTGATCGCCGGAGTCCTCGGACTGACCACCTACCTGGCCGTCGACGGCCTCTCCCAGCTCTTCGAGAGCGCAGGCGACGGGCCGGAGACCACCGACCGACCTCAGCCGACCGGACCGGCACAACGCGCACAGGCCCGCGGCAGGGCGGCGTTCTTCCTCTTCCTGTACCTGGAGGTCCTCGACGCCTCGTTCTCCTTCGACGGCGTCGTCGGCGCGTTCGCCATCAGCCAGAACATCTTCCAGATCGCCCTCGGCCTGGGCATCGGCGCCATGTACATCCGCTCCCTGACCGTGCACCTGGTACGCAAGGGCACCCTGGACAACTACGTCTACCTCGAGCACGGCGCCCACTACGCCATCGGCGCCCTCGGTCTCATCCTCATCGTCTCCATCCGCTACGACGTCCCCCAGGCCGTCACCAGCGCCGTCGGCGTGGCCTTCATCCTCGCCGCCTTCCTGTCCTCCCTCGCCCGCAACCGTCGCGCCCGGCAGGCCGTCGACATCCCGGCGAGTGCGTCTCCAGGTCCCGCCGCCCCGTCCGTACCGGGGCGGAACCCGGGCCACACGGCACCGACGCGTAGTGGAGACGCAGCCTGACGTCGGCTCGGAGCCGAACGACTCTCCGTGGGAGGGAACTCCGGCCCACTACGGACCTGAGTCACACCGCTCACAGATTTAACAAACCGTGCACATGACAAAATCACGGTGACTCTTCTAATCTACTTAGCGGTTGATTACCCCTAATCGACTGGACCCCACAGGCATGCCCACGTCGCATGCCGTCCCGTCGACCGGTCAGTCACCCACGCAAGGCAGGACGCGATCTTGGCTGCGCCGGCGACAACAGGGGTGCCTTCAGGGTCGCGTGTGGCTTTCATCCCCCGACCACTGAGGAGACCCCTCGTGCGCAAGAAGCTGCTCGCCACGGCAACCGCCGCGGCTCTCGCCACCCTGACGTTCGCCACCACCGCGCAGGCGAACCACTCATGGGGCGGCTACCACTGGGCGCGCACCTCGAACCCCTTCACCCTTCAGCTCGGCGACAACCTCAGCTCCACCTGGAAGAGCTACCTGAGCACGGCCTCGTCCGACTGGTCCTCGTCCTCGGTCCTCGACACCACCATCGTGAGCGGCCAGTCCAACAGCAGCTGCCGGGCCACCACCGGCCGGGTCGAGGTGTGCAACAGAACCTACGGCAACAACGGCTGGCTGGGCCTCGCCTCGATATCGCTGAACGGCAGCACCCACATCAGCTCGGGAACGGTCAAGCTCAACGACACGTACTTCGACACGTCGACGTACAACACCCCGTCATGGAGAACCATGGTGACGTGCCAGGAGGTCGGCCACACCTTCGGCCTGGACCACCAGGACACGAACCAGACCAACGGCAACCTGGGCACCTGCATGGACTACACCAACTCCCCCGACGGGCCGCCCAGCAACCTCCACCCCAACACCCACGACTACGACGAACTGGCCACCATCTACGCCCACTTCGACTCGACCAGCACTCTCGCCCAGACAACGGCCGTCCCGCAGGTCGGCAACGACAAGGCCAGCTGGGGTAAGCGCGTGGCGCACTCCGCACACGGCGACACCTATGTCCGCGACTTCGGCGGCGGCAAGTCGGTGGTCACCTTCGTGATCTGGGCGAGCTGACACTTACGCCTCGGGGCGGAGGCGGCCGAAACGTTCCGGCCGCCTCCGCCGACTCGCCTCGGGACGCCCGGCACCCCTTCTCAGTGGGCCATGACCGGCCCTTGTGACGGGTCCGGGCGCCCCGCCGGCAACAACAGCGCGCCGAGGGCGGCGACCATGGCCGCAATGACCGCGCAGGCGGTGAAGGCGTTGTCGAAGCCGCCGGTCCCAGCTGCCGCACCCCCGCCACCGGCCTCCAGGCTCGCACCGGCAATGGTCGAGATGACGGCGACGCCGAGCGCCGCGCCAAGCTCGTGCGACGTACTCACCAGGCCGGAGGCGAGGCCCACCTCCTGGTACGGCATGCCGTTCATCGCTGCTGTGGTGGCACAGACGAACGCGGTGCCGGGAGCGAGCGACAACAGCGCGAACCCGGGCACGAGGTCCGTCCAGACGCCGCTGTCCGCCTCCCAGCGGGTCAGCAGAGCCGCGCCGACAGCGGTCAGCGCGAAGGCAACCATGCCGACGGGCCGCCGGCCCAGCCGCGCGACGAGATGCGAGGCGCCGTGCGCCCCAGCGTGATGGCCACGGCCACCGGCAGGAAGACCAGCCCGGTCTTCCACGCGCTGAAGCCCAGAACGTGCTGGACGTAGAAGGAGCTGAGGAAGAAGCTCGCGATGAGCAGGCCCGACGCGGCCAGCATCACCACACTGCCGCCCACGAGCGAGCGGCGCGCGAACAGCGTGAGCCGTACGAGCGGTTCGCGCACCCGCCGTTCGACCCTGACGAAGGCGCCCGCCGAGAGCATGGCGCCGATCAGCGGCAGCCAGGCCCCCGGCGCGTCGAATCCGTCGTCGCGGGCCTGCACCAGTCCGTAGATGAGCAGTCCGGGCGCGGCGGTGAGAGTGAGCGCGCCCGCCGGGTCGAGCGAGCCGTGGGCACCCGAAGGCGCCACGAGCGAACGGGAGTTGCCCAGCAGGGCAGGCACTCCGAAGAGCGCAACCAGCCCCACGGGGACGTTGATGCGGCCTTCCCGCCTGGTTCGAGTCCGCTCTGTCCGAGCTCGCTGCGGTAGCGGCCGGTAAGCAGACCGCCGATGACCGCGACGCCGAGGGCGGCGCCGAACTGGATGGCGGTGCTGTTGGTCGCCGACCCCACGCCCAGATCACGCTCCGGGAACGCAAAAGGGCCCCCACAGGCTTCCGCCTGCGAAGACCCTCCGCACCGTCGGGACGACAGGATTTGAACCTGCGACCCCTTGACCCCCAGTCAAGTGCGCTACCAAGCTGCGCCACGTCCCGGTGCCGTCTGACCTGGGGTTTCCCCCGGCAGAACGTGCACGGAAACCATACCGCACTCGGCTCTGTGGTCGCGCACGGCTTTTCGGGCCGTGATGGTGTCGTGCCCGTCGAGCCGGGTCGGGCGCTCCTGGCCGGCAGGCCGCTGCGCCCCTGCTCAGCCGCCCTCGGAGCACTCGCGGCGCCGCTGGACCTTCTCCGCCTCCGCGCTCGCTCCCGCTCGCGGCCCCGCGCCCGCCGCCACCGTCACGGCGTCGGCGCGTACCAGCCCACGGATCGCCGGTACCGAGAGCAGGGCGATGGGTATCGCGAAGCTCATCGCTCCGGCGACGAGGAGGACCCGGTCGGCGCCGAGGACCGTGGCGGCGGGGCCGGCCAGGGCCTGGCCGACGGGCATCATGCCGACGGAGCCGGCCACCTCGTACGCGTGGATGCGGTTGAGGACGTCGGGCGGGACCTGGGTCTGGACGCTGGTCGCCCACATCACGCCCCAGAAGGACAGGCCCGCCCCGGCGAGCACGGCACCGGCCGCCATGACCGGCACGCCGAGGCCCGCCCCGACGGTCGCCGGGAAGGCCGCGAAGGCGAACAGGGGGATCGCGCCGGCGCGCAGCATGCGGCGGGGTCTCAGGCGCAGGGCGACCAGGCCGCCGACGACGGTCCCGGTGCCGAAGGCGGAGTTGATCAGGCCGTAGACGCGTGGGCCGTGCTGCTGGACCACCTCCGTCGCCACCAGCGGGGTGGTCGGCCCCGAGACAGCGATCATGTACACGCACCAGATGAGGATCACGCCCCACATCCATGGGCGCGCCCTGAACTCCCGCCATCCTTCGACCAGATCGGCCCGGAAGGCGCTGCCCGCGTGTCTGCTCGGTCCGCTGCCCGGTGCGGGCGGGGGCAGGCGCAGCAGCAGGAGGCACAGGGCGCTCACCGCGTAGGTGGCGGCGTGCGCCGCGAAGACACCACCCGGTGAGGTGAGGCCGACCAGGAGACCCGCGAAGGCGGGGCCGGCGAGCTGGGCGGCGGACTCGGCGATGCGCACGGCGCCGTTCGCACCCTGGATGTCGGTGGCCAGGCGGGGCACGGTGCTGGCGACGCCCGGCTGGAACACGGCGCCCGCCACGCCGTTGACGAGGCCGATGGCGCAGACCTCCCAGAGCACGACGTGGCCGGAGAAGAACAGGGCCGCGGCGAGGGACTGGGTGCCGAGGCGCACCAGGTCGGCGCCGATCATCAGCTTCCGCGTGCTGAAGCGGTCCGCGACGACTCCGCCGAAGACGACGAGACCGGCGAAGGCGGCGGCCGTCGAGGCCATCGCCAGGCCGACCGCGCCCGCCCCGTACCCGTGCTGGAGCAGGCCCGCGGCGAGGGCGACGGGCAGCATGGTGTCGCCGAGCCCGGCGGCGGCCCGCGCGACGAAGAACAGCGCGAAATCCCGCGACCACACGGGCCGCGCCCCGATCTCACGCCCTTTCCGCGACAGCTGTGCCGCGACCCCGGTCACCGCCTGTCTCCCCTCCCGCCCCAGGACCCGCGAGCCCCATGCCCGGCTCCGACCACTCACGTTCCGGTGGGAGCCGAAGCCCCCTCCGCCCCGGCTCCCACTCTCGTCTCCGGATCATGCCACCCGGCGCTGACAATGCCCCGAGGGGATGTCAGTCCACGGGCGGAAGCCCCAACTCCGGGTAGGCCTCGAGGAGTCGGGGCGGGGCCGCCTGGCGCCAGGAGTCGGCGAGGATGGAGCGCAGCTCGCCCTCGTCCTCGATCGCCGTGAGCCGCGCCCGCACCCAGGCGAACTGTGCCTCGTGGCCGGCGATCCAGAACTTCTCCGGCTCGGCCAGCACCAGCTCGTCCCGCTCCTCCTTGGGGCAGCGCACGGCGATGGAGGTCTCGTCCTCGGGCAGCGTCGCGAACATCTTCCCCGCGACCCGGAACGTGGGCATGCTCCAGGCGATCTTCTCCGTGGTGTCCGGCAGGGCAAGGGCGATACGGCGTACGTCTTCGGCATCCGGCATGACAGGCACCGTAGCCGTCCCCACTGACAATCACCTGGTGGGAGCGCCTGCGCTCAGATGCTTGTAGTAGAGGGTCGTCGGCCGCAGCACCCCCGCCGGGTCCGCCGCGTAGTCGGGGATCACACCGGCCCGGGTCCAGCCGGCCGAGCGGTAGAGGCCCTCGGCGGGGCTGTCGGTCTCGGTGTCGAGATGGAGCAGCGTGATCCCCAGAGCGGCAGCGGACTCCTCCGCCGTCGTGAGCAGCCCGCGTCCCAGGCCCTGTCCGCGCGCGTCCCGGTGCACCATCAGCTTGACCAGTTCGGCGCGATGGCGGCTGTTGGGCTTCGCGGGGAAGGCCAGGCTGACGGTGCCGACCGTCCGCCGCCCGTCGTGGGCCGCCCACACCGCGAGCCGTCCCGCGGCGACCTCGTCCGCACGCTCCTTCCACCACGCCACGGCCGCATCGCGGTCCATGGGAGCGAGGAAGCCGATCGAGGCGCCCCCGTCCACGGTGTCCGCCAGCAGCTCGGCCAACTCCTCGGCGCGTTCCAGCAGTCGGGCCTCGTCCAGCCGGGCGACGATCACGGCAGCACCACCGCCAGCACGTACCGCGCGCTGTCCGGTCCCGGGCACCGGAACCGTGTCGGCCCCCACACCCGCAGTCGCAGACAGTCCCCGGTCTCCAGACGGTGTTCCGTCTCCTGGGCGGTCACCTCAAGCGCCCCCTCCAGTACCCAGATGTGCTGTTCGAGGCCCGGCACGGGCGGCCGGTCGTAGGCGATGTCGGCACCCGCGCCCAGCCGTCCCTCGACGAGCTCGCCACGCAGCCCGGCGTGCGGGGGCGACACGGATCGTCGTACGAACCCCGAGGCCCGGTCCTCCCACACCGGCTGTTCGGCGGCCGGCACCAGCGGCACCGGCTCCGCCTCGACCTCGCTGAGCAGGCGGGACATGGTCCGTCCGTACACGCCGCACAGACGGTTCAGCAGCGAGGCGGTGGGGCTGATCTCCGCGCGCTCGGCCCGGGACAGGGTGGACTTGCTGATCCCGCTGCGCTCCGCCAATTCGCCCAGGGACCAGCCGCGTTCGGCCCGCAGCTCGGCCAGCCGGGTGCCGAGCCGGGCGTCGACGGGGTCGGGGCGGGCCTCGACTTCCACTTGTGTCATATCCGGGAAGTTAGCCCATATATGAAACAGGCAGGTTACATGCGGGCGATTTCCTGCAGCTCTGCCAGCACCGGGCGGATCAACGGATGCCCCTCCGCCCCTCTCCGTACCGCCGCGAACACCCGCCGCGTCGGGGCGACGCCGTCGACCGGCCTCACGACCACACCCGTGAGGTCCATCCCGCTCAGCGCCGACCGCGGTACGAGCGCCACGCCCGCGTCGGCCGAGGCGAGGGCGACCACGGCCCGGAAGTCGTCCGAGGAGTGTTCGAGGCGGGGCTGGAAGCCGGCGCTCTCGCAGGCCAGGACGACCACGTCGTGGCAGGGGTTGCCGGGGTAGGGGCCGATCCACGCGTCCTTGGCCAGTTCGGCGAGCGGGATCTCGGATGCCTCGGCCAGGCGGTGGCGCACGGGCACGACCGCGTCGAACGGCTCCGCGTACAGCGGTACATGGGTCAGCCGCGGGTCGTCGGCCGACGGGGCCCCGCGGTACTCGACGGCCACCGCCACGTCCACCTGCCGGTCCAGGACCATCGGCAGGCTGGCGTCGCCCTCCGCGTCCTGGACGCGGATGCGGATGCCCGGCGCCGACTCGGCGAGGCGGGCCACCGCGGGGGCCACGACCTGGGCGATGCCGGTCGCGAACGAGGCGACGGTGACCGTGCCGGCGGCGCCCGAGCCGTACGCGGCGAGCTCGGCCTCGGCCCGCTCCAGCTGGGCGAGGACGGCGTTGGTGTGGCCGAGCAGGATCTCGCCGGCCGGGGTCAGCCGTACGCCCTTGGCGCTGCGCTCGACCAGGCGGTGGCCCGTCTCCTGCTCCAGCGCGGTGAGCTGCTGGGAGACCGCCGAAGGGGTCAGATACAGCGCGGCGGCAGCCGCCGTCACCGTGCGGTGGTCGGCCACCGCACGGAGGATGTGGAGCCGCCGCGCTTCGATCATGGGATCGATTGTCTCAAATGCCCCCTGCGCGCCCGCTCAGGCCCGCTCGGCCTCCAGCTCCGTGCGCGCGGCCACGAACGCGTCGACCGCCCGGTTCACGTCGTCCGTGGAGTGCCCGGCGGACAGCTGCACGCGGATGCGTGCCTGCCCCTGCGGCACCACCGGGTAGGAGAAGCCGATCACGTACACGCCCCGCTCCAGCAGCAGCTCCGCGAGCCGGCCCGCCTTCGCCGCGTCGCCGATCATCACGGGGGCGATGGCGTGGTCGCCGGGGAGGATCTCGAAGCCCTCCGCGGTCATACGGCGGCGGAACAGGGCGGTGTTGGACGCAAGCCGCTCGCGCAGGTCCCCCGCCGACTCCAGCAGGTCGAGGACCTTCAGGGAGGCCGCCGCGATCACCGGGGCGAGGGTGTTCGAGAAGAGGTACGGGCGTGAGCGCTGGCGCAGCAGGGCCACGATCTCGGCGCGGGCCGCCACGTAACCGCCCGACGCGCCGCCGAGCGCCTTGCCGAGCGTGCCCGTGATGATGTCGACGCGGTCCATGACGCCGTGCAGTTCGGGGGTGCCGCGGCCGCCGGGGCCGACGAAGCCGACGGCGTGGGAGTCGTCGACCATGACCATGGCGTCGTGGCGGTCGGCGAGGTCGCAGATCTCGCGCAGCGGGGCCAGGTATCCGTCCATCGAGAAGACGCCGTCGGTGACGATCAGCTTGCGTCGGGCACCCGCGGCCTCCTTCAACTGCCGTTCCAGGTCGGCCATGTCGCGGTTGGCGTAGCGGAAGCGGTGGGCCTTGGAGAGGCGGATGCCGTCGATGATGGACGCGTGGTTGAGGGCGTCGGAGATCACCGCGTCCTCGGGGCCCAACAGGGTTTCGAAGACACCGCCGTTGGCGTCGAAGCAGGAGGAGTAGAGGATCGTGTCCTCCTGGCCGAGGAAGGCGGCGAGGCGCGCCTCCAACTCCTTGTGCACCTCCTGCGTTCCGCAGATGAAGCGGACGGACGCCATGCCGTAGCCCCAGCGGTCCAGGGCCTCGTGCGCGGCGGAGATCACCTCGGGGTGGTCGGCGAGGCCGAGGTAGTTGTTGGCGCAGAAGTTGAGGACCTCGCCGGGTCGGCCGCCGGAGGAGACGTTCACGGTCGCGGACTGCGGGGTGTCGAGGACGCGTTCGGGCTTGTGCAGGCCGGCGGCGCGGATCTCGTCGAGGGTGGCACGCAGGTCGTCGCGCACGGAGTCGAACATGAGAGGGCTCCTAAAATGCCTTCGCCGTAAGGGAGTTACGCGGTCCAGTCGAGGATGACCTTGCCGCCGCGGCCGCTCGCCGCGTCGGCGAACGCCGCCTCGTAGTCGCGGTGGCCGTAGCGGCCGGTGATCACGGGCGACAGGTCGAGGCCGCCCTCCAGCAGCACCGACATCGCGTACCAGGTCTCGAACATCTCACGGCCGTAGATACCCTTGATGGTGATCATCGAGGTGACGATCCGGGCCCAGTCGACCGGGAACTCCTGGGCGGGCAGGCCGAGCACGGCGATACGGCCGCCGTGCGTCATGTTGGCGATCATGTCCCGCATGGCCTCGGGCCGCCCGGACATCTCCAGACCGATGTCGAAGCCCTCGCGCAGCCCCAACTCCCGCTGACCATCGGCGATCTGAGCCTCCGACACATTCAGCGCGAGACTCACGCCGATCTTGCGGGCCAGCTCCAGCCGTTCCTCGCTGACATCGGTGACGACGACGTTCCGGGCACCGGCGTGGCGGGCAACTGCCGCCGCCATCAAGCCGATCGGACCGGCGCCCGTGATCAGGACGTCCTCGCCGACCAGCGGGAAGGACAGCGCGGTGTGCACGGCGTTGCCGAACGGGTCGAAGATCGCGGCGACATCGAGGTCCACCGGGACGCGGTGCACCCACACATTGGCGGCGGGCAGGGCGACGTACTCCGCGAACGCCCCGTCCCGTCCGACGCCCAGCCCGACCGTGGCGCGGCACAAGTGGCGGCGCCCGGCAAGGCAGTTGCGGCACTTGCCGCAGACGAGGTGGCCCTCGCCGCTCACCCGGTCGCCGACGGCGATGTCGGTGACGTCCCGCCCGGTCTCCACGACCTCACCGACGAACTCGTGCCCGACGACCAGCGGGGTGCGGATCGCCTGCCGAGCCCAGCCGTCCCAGGACCGGATGTGCAGGTCGGTGCCGCAGATACCGGTGCGCTGCACCTTGATCAGTACGTCGCCGGGTCCGACGGCGGGCTCCGGGACGTCCGCGAGCCACAGCCCGGGCTCCGCCTTCTCCTTGACCAGCGCCTTCACGCTACGGCTCCTGTGGGTGAGGTCCCGGCCGCGGGCATGCCGAGCAGGCCCGCGGCCGGGGAGGGGGGTGGGTGCGTGCAGCAATCTGCCGTACGGCACCGCCCCGGGTCCATCGAGGATTTCTTAACCCGCGCCGCAGCTCCGCTTCACGCTGCCGCTCGGGAGGACGGACCTAGGGGAGGCGGGAGACCTGGTAGTGGCTGATGTACCACTCGTCCTCCACTCGGGTCACCAGGACCGAGAGCTTGACGTCCAGGGCGGGCCGGTCCGTGAAGGAGAACTCGACATCCAGGTACCCGAGGACAAGGCCGTCGGCGGGCCGACGCGTCTCGAGGACGCGGTACGCGGCCGTCATCCCGAGGGGCTGGGAGTCGTAGTACTCGGCGACACCCTGCCGTCCGACGCTGTAGGGGTGCAGCCCCTGGAAGATCGCGTCCTCGGTGAAGCGGGAGGCGACAAGCTCGGGTTGATGCTTGTCGACCGCGGCCTTCCACTGGTCGAGGACGCCGCGGAGAATCGTCTCGTTGTCAGTCGTGTGGGTCATCGCTGCTCCTCGGACTCGTCAGTGGCCGGCGCTCATGCCGCCGTCAACGTGCAGGATCTCGCCGGTGACGAACGGCGCCGTCTCCAAGAAGAGCACGGCGTCGACGATGTCGCTCACCTCGCCCATCCGGCCGACCGGGTGCAGCGCGGCGAGGAACTCGTGGGTCTCCTCCGGGTGCATGGGGGTCTTGATGGTGCCGGGCGACACCGCGTTGACGCGGATGCCACGGGTGGCGTACTCGATGGCGAGCGACTTCGTCGCCGACTGCAGACCGCCCTTGGTCAACGAGGCCAGGACGGAGGGGACGTTCACGTCCGCGTTGTCGACCAGGCTGGTGGTGATGTTGACGATGTGGCCGCCGCCCTGGGCGAGCAGGTGCGGGATCGCCTGCTGGGTCAGATGGAAGACGCCGGTGAGGTTGATGCCGGTCACGGCCGCGTAGTCCTCCGTCGTGTAGTCCGTGAAGGGCTTGGCGACGAAGACGCCCGCGTTGTTGACGACGGTGTCGATGCGGCCGAACCGCTCGACGGCGGCCGTGACGACGTGCTCGGCGGTGGCCGGGTCGGCGATGTCGCCCTGCACGGTCAGGACGTCCGCGTCGTCCACGGGGGCGATGGTGCGCGAGGTGGCGACGACGGCGTGGCCGAGCTTGCGGTAACCCTCGACGAGGGCGGCGCCGATGCCCTGGGAGGCGCCGGTGACGATCGCGACCTTCTGGTTCTGCGTGCTCATGGTGACCTTCTCCGAAGTGGATGACCGGCTGCTAGCCGACCGGTCGACTATCTGGAAGGTAGGTCGGCCCACCGGGCATCGGAAGGACCGGCTTCCTCCCGTGTGGAAGGCTCAGGCTCGCAGCGCGGATCAGCGCGGCAGGGCGTGCGGGTCGCCGGCCGGCAGCCAGGCGTCCGCGGCGTGGAGTCCGAGGTCGCCGACACCGTCGCACAGGGCGTCGACGACGGCGAGGACGCCGGCGCGGTCCTCGCTCTCGCGCCGGACGAGGGACCAGGTCCAGTAGATCCGCGGGGCGACGATCTCACGGCGGACCAGGTCGGGTGGGATCGGAGTGGTCTGCCCCTTGGGCGAGTTGAGGACGGGGCGGCGGCTGCGGCGGACATGGTCGAAGAAGGCGGCGCCGGTGATGCCGCCGTCGGAGATGCGCGCGACGCGGGCCCCGGTGGACTCCGCGACCTCCTCGGCGTACACGTTCCAGGCAGCCCAGGCGGTGACGTCGTCGTCGACGAGGACGTCGGTGTCCCGCGCCGCCACGTCCGGTACGTCAGCGCTGTCGCCGCCTCGCGCAACGGCGTAGAGCCGGTCGGCGCCGATCAGCCGGGCCCGCAGCCCGAGCCGTTCGAGGTCCTCGGTGCGCACCCAGCACACGGCGAGATCCAGGCTGCCGTCGGCGACCCGGGCGGCCTGGGTGTGGGAGGGGGCGACCCAGGCGTCGACATGTACCCGGGCCACCGTCGCCGTACGCGAACTCAGGTCCGGCGGCAGCCAGTTGACGTATCCGAGGCGCACCGACTCGGAGCCCGACAGGCGGCCGGCCCGGCGCTTGAGGTCGTCGGCGCGGTCCAGCAGGGCGCGGGTGTGCGGGAGCAGGGCGGCGCCGGCCGGAGTGAGGGAGACCGAGCGGCGGTCGCGGTCGAAGAGCCGTACTCCCAGGTCGCGTTCGAGTGCCTTGATCTGCTGGGAGAGCGAGGGACCCGCGATGAGCAGCCGCTCGGCGGCCCGGCCGAAGTTGAGCTCCTCGGCGACCGCGACGAAGTACCGCAGCTGGCGCAGTTCCACGCGCGCCATGGTACGCGCGCTGGAAGGCCGCGCCTCTCAGCAGCGAGGAAGCCGGTCGTGGCATCCGTGCAGGTCGCGGACGCACGATGGGCTCGCCGGCAGACGAGAACGGAGCGCGTCATGGATGAGTTCCTGGTCGAGATCACCACCACCGTCCCCGAGGGCACCAGCCAGGAGGAGGTCGACCGGCGGCGGGCCGCCGAGGCCGTCCGCGCGAAGGAACTGGCCGCGACGGGCCATCTGGCCCGACTGTGGCGCCCGGTGGGCGAGGTGCGCAGCATCGGCGTGTGGCGTGCCAACGACGAGGAGGAGCTGCACGAGAAGGTCCTCGGCACGCTGCCGCTGCGCCCCTGGATGACGCTGAACGTCACCCCGCTGGAGTCCCACCCCAATGACCCGGGGCGGGTCGACGGCACGCGATGAGCACCCCTTCCGCCCGGACCCCGTCCGCCTGGCTCCATGTCGCCCAGGCCGCCGCGGCGCTCGCCGCCGGCATGGGCGTCGGCCGCTTCGTCTACACCCCGATCCTCCCCCTGATGCACGCTCAGGCCGGCCTCTCCACCGGCTCGGGCGCCAACCTGGCGACCGTCAACTACGTCGGCTATCTCGGCGGAGCGCTCGCGGGCATCCTCGCCCCCGCACTCGTCCGCTCCCGTGCCGTGCTGCGCGGTTCCCTGCTCGTGCTGACCGGGACGCTCGCGGCGATGCCGCTCACCCACAGCGCCGCGGTGTGGGGCGCGCTGCGGCTGGTGGCCGGGGCGGCGAGCGCCCTGGTCTTCGTCGTCGCGGCCAGCTCCGTCCTGCACCATCTGCGGGGACACCCGTCGCATCTGCCCGGCTGGGCCATCG
Organism: Streptomyces sp. NPDC001617; assembly: GCF_053596855.1. NCBI lineage: Bacteria > Bacillati > Actinomycetota > Actinomycetes > Kitasatosporales > Streptomycetaceae > Streptomyces > Streptomyces sp. NPDC001617. The sequence goes on along the minus strand of NZ_JBSFHA010000132.1, from coordinate 8,086 downwards.
GCGGCGTGGGCGCCGGCATCGCACTGTCCGGCCTGCTCCTCCTGGTCCTGCGGTCCGTCGCGGACTGGCGGGCCGCCTGGTGGGCCTCGGCCGCGCTCACCGCGCTGCTCACCGCCGGCTCCTGGAACCTGCGACCGGAGTCGGCCCCGTCGCCGAGCGACGAGAAATCGGGGGGTACGGCGCCCCGTACGCGCCGCTGGTTCGGTGCACTGTTCGTCAGCTACACCCTGGAGGGCATCGGCTACATCGTCGCCGGCACCTTCCTGGTCGCGGCGATCGGCCAGGGCTCCCCCGGCTGGGTCGGCAACGGCGCCTGGGTGCTGGTGGGGCTGGCCGCGGTGCCGTCCCCGGCGCTGTGGGCGCGGCTGTCACGCCGCTGGTCCCGCCCCGCTCTGCTGCTCGCCGCGCTGGTGGTCCAGGCGGCCGGCATCGCGACGCCCGCCCTGATCGGCGGAACGGCTGCCACACTCGTCTCGGCGGTGCTGTTCGGCGGTACGTTCCTGGGCGTCAGCACGCTCGCCCTGGCCACCGGGGCCCATCTGGGCTTTCCCCGCTCGGTCGCCCTGCTGACCACCGGATACTCCGTCGGCCAGATCCTCGGCCCGCTGGTCGTGACCCCGCTCCTCCACCACGGCTATCACCGGGCCCTCTTCCTGGCCGCCCTCGTGGTGCTCGCCGCGGCCGCGGCCGCCGCCGTGCTGCGGATCGGTTTCCCGCACCACATGGTCGTAGTACGACACACGACGCCCGGAAGGCAGCGAGAATCGAACGAGGCGGGCGTTCTCACCCCGCACCACTCGTCCGACTGACGTGGAGCCGCACATGACCACCGCACGGGACCTCGCGATCGTCGCCCTCGATGTGGCGGCCGACAAGCCGGTGGAGCAGGGCGACCTGTCGCTCGCACTCGCAGGAGCCGAGGTATTCGACCTCATCGAGGCCAAGGCCCTGGTCCTGGACGACGACCGCATCCGGCCCAGTGCCCAGTCCCCCACGGGCGACCGACTGTTGGACCAGGCAGCCGCGGCGCTCGTACGGCAGGAGCCGTACGAGTCGGTCGAGGAGTGGCTGTGGCGTCGGGGCCGCGGGCTGTCCTCGGCCTACGTCGACGACCTGGAGCGGATCGGGCTGACGACCCGGTCGAAGGGGCGCCGGATTCCCCTGCCGACCGGCCGGACGGTACTCGTCGACTCGGCTGCCCGGAGCGCCGCCACGGACCGCTGGGCGGCAGGCGAGCCCGTCCTCACCGCCCTGGCCGCGGCCGCCGGGATCGGCGACGAACCGGCCGAGGACACCGAGGAGTTGGCGGGTGACGCGGCCACGGCCGTGCTGGCCGCCGTCGGGGACGCGGTGATGGAGCTGGAGGGCGTACGGCAGCGGAAGGCGATCGAGGACGCCGCGTTCGACAACGTCTGGCGGGGCTACTAGTGGCTTGCCCCGCAGCGTCGGCCAGGTGATCGACGTGCCGTACGGCGGGCGACAGGCTTCCTCCGGCGAGCAGGGAACGCTCAGTTCCCGGGCGGGGGGCCGTAGAGCTCGGCAGGGTCGCCCGAGAGCGCGGCCTTGACGAAGCGACTGGGGTCGTCGACCAACACCTCGATGGCCCCGGCCTGCACGCCGTCGAGGCTGGCTCGTGCGACGTCGGTCGGGTCGATCATGGGTGCGTCGCGTCCCGCCATCATGTCGGTGTCCGCGGCGCCCAGGTGCACGCCCTGGACCAGGGTCCGCTGACCGGAGAGCTCGAGGCGCACGCCGTTGGTCATGTTCCACTCCGCGGCCTTGGCCACGGCGTAGGACCCCGTCCCCTCGGTGGCCACCCACGACAGCACGGAGAGGATGTTCACCACCGCTCCTCCGCCGCCTGCGGCCAGGGCCGGCGCGAAGGCACGGATCACCCTGAGTGTGCCGAAGAGGTGGGTCTCCAGGTCCTGCCGGATCGTGTCCAGGTCGTCGGTCACGAGGTTGGCCCCGGTCGCGATGCCGGCGTTGTTGATCAGCAGTGTGACGTCCTGTGCCGCTTCGGCGGCGCTCAGGATCGACTTCTCGTCCAGCAGGTCCAGGTACAGCGGCGTGACCCGCGCGTCGGACGTGTCGATCAGCTCCGGGCGTCGAGCGGTGGCATAGACCTTCCTGGCTCCCCGGGCCAGCAGCTGATCGACGAAGCGCCGACCGATCCCGCGATTGGCTCCTGTCACGAGCGCGGTGGAACCGGCAATGTCCATGTTCATTCCCTTTCGGTGGGCGGTGGGAGACTCGCGTCCGCCCTGCGCCGCTTACGCTAAAACCTGACGTCGGCGTGAAGGGCAAGTCGTGACAGGCGACAACACGAGCAGCAGGGGCGAGATGCGTATCGGCGGACTGGCCCAAAGGGCCGGAGTCAGCACACGCGCCCTGCGCTACTACGAGGAGCAGGGCCTTCTGTGCCCCGAGCGCACGGCCGGCGGTCAGCGCGTCTACCCGGAGTCGGCCGTGGACCGCGTGGGGCTCATCCAGCAGCTCTACACGGCCGGACTGGGCAGCCGTCTGATCGCGACCCTGCTGCCCGCCATCGACGCCCGCCACGTCGGCCCCGAGTTGCTGGAGCGCGTGCTCGACGAGCGCGTCCGCATCAGAGACAAGGTCGCCGAGTTGCAGGAAGCGGGCCGCCGACTCGACGTGCTGATCCATCTCGCCACGCACCCGGGCACGCACTCGTGCCCGGCCTCGCTCGACGAGGCGCTCCCCGCGGACGCCGCCTCCGACTGAGACCGATGAATCCCCCGCGCCTAGCGTGATGCGAGACGAGCCACTAGGAGCCGGTGGCGCCCAGCAGGGCCAGGCAGTTGTTCCACAGCGGGCTCAGCCGCTCGGTGCTGTTGTAGAGCTTGGCGAACATCACCTGGCCCTCCAGTTGGGCCACCACCGCCCGCGCCGCCTCCCGGTTGTCGGTCACGGTGACGTCGCCGCGCTCCCGGGCCTCGGCGACGACTCCCTCGACCATGTCGACCTGTGCGTCGAAGATCTCCTGCAGCCGCTCGCGGACGGGCTCGGTCTGGTTGCTCAGCTCCAGGGTGAGGTTCCCGAACAGACAACCCGACACGGTGCCGCAGCCCTGCTGGACGGCGCGCTGCCCGGCCTCCGTCTCCTCGAACAGCCGCCGCAGCCGCCGCAGGGGCTCCGCGTCACCGCCCAACGCCCGTGTCCAGTCGCGCCGTTGGGCCGTCCAGTGCTCGTCGACGACGGCGAGCGCGAGGGCCTCCTTGGACTCGAAGAAGTAGTAGAAGCTGCCCTTCGGCACCCCGGCCGCCTTGCAGATCTCGGCCACGCCCAGCGCCGAGTAGCCGCGCCCCTCGATCAGCGAGTGCGCGGCACCGAGGATCTTCTGCCTGGCGTCACTGGTGCGTCCCATACGGCGAGTGTACGAAAGTACTAGACCGGTCGGCTGGTGAACGGCCGTTCCCGTGGTCACAGCAGCGGGAGCCCGTCGGCCTCGCGACGCTCCAGACGGGCCACCAGCTCCGCCGCCGAGGCCTTGATGGTCTCCAGCCCCGCCTTCCCCCAGGGCCGCGGCTCCACGTCGGCCACGCACACCGTGCCGAGCGCCATCCCCGTGCTGTCGATGAGGGGTGCGCCCAGATAGGACCGGATGCCGAACTCGTCGACGACCGCGTTGCCCGCGAACCTCGGATAGTCGCGGACGTCCTCCAGCACCAGGGCCTTGCGCCGGACCACCACATGGGGGCAGAAGCCGTGGTCCCGGGCGAGCTCACGGCCCGGCACCGATGCGGTGCCGTCGGGTTTGACCACGGCGGCCGGCAGCACGTCCGGCAGATGCAGACCCGCGAAGAACTGCCGCCGCTCGTCGATGAAGTTGACCATGGCGTACGGCGCCCGGGTCTGCTCGGCGAGACGGTCGGCGTAGCCGTCCAGGTCGGGGTCGGGGTGTTCGCCCAGACGCAGTTCGCCGAGGCGACGGGCGCGGGCGGGGGCCTCCTTGTCCTCCGGTGTGAGCAGCAGACGACCGGCCGGGCGCGACGGGTCGTACCTCATGGGCGGGCTCCGTCACTGTGGACGCAGGTCATATACGGGCTCCCTGGCGGGTGTTCGGGGATCACATGTGGGCGCGGTGGCTCGGCGCGTGCGCCGGGGCGTGGGCGATGAGGTGCCGGACGAGGGTGAGCAGGGTCTGGACTCCGGAGCTGGAGATACGGGCGTCGCAGCGCACCACCGGGATCTCCGGGGAGAGGTCGATGGCGGCGCGGACCTCCTCGGGGTCGTAGCGGTAGGAGCCGTCGAACTCGTTGATGGCGACGATGAAGCCGAGGCCCCGCTGTTCGAAGAAGTCGACCGCCGCGAAGCACTCCTCCAGACGCCGGGTGTCGGCCAGGATGACCGCGCCGAGCGCGCCCTCGGAGAGCTCGTCCCACATGAACCAGAACCGCTCCTGGCCGGGCGTGCCGAACAGGTACAGCACATGTTCCGGGTCGAGGGTTATCCGGCCGAAGTCCATGGCCACCGTCGTCTCGACCTTGTTCTCGATCCCGTCGAGAGAGTCGGTCGCGGCGCTGACCGTGGTGAGCAGCTCCTCCGTGCTGAGCGGCGCGATCTCGCTGACCGCGCCCACGAAGGTCGTCTTGCCGACTCCGAACCCTCCCGCGACCAGGATCTTCAGTGCGGTGGGGAAGGGGTCAGAGCTGTCGTCGTAGTCCATCGAGCACTGCCTCCAGAAGGGCCCGGTCAGTCGGGTTGTGGTGGAACTCGGGTGGCTTGGTGGTGAGCGCCCCGCAGTCGACGAGGTCCGACAGCAGCACCTTGGTGACCACCGCCGGCAGCTTGAGATGCGCGGCCACCTCGGCGATCGAGACGGGCGCGCGACACAGGTCGAGCGCCTGCTGGTGCTCGGGGCCGAGGTAACCCAGGGGCGTGGCGCCGGTGGCCATCACATGCGACAGGAGGTCGAGGGCGATGGTCGGCCGGGTGCGGCCGTTACTGACCGTGAACGGGCGCACCAGCCGACCGGCCGCGTCGTCGAGCCAGGGCCCGTCGCCGGCCGCCGCCACGCTCAAGGCCTCATCGCCGTGGATTCGACGGCCTGCTGCCGGGGTGCGGTCACCAGATAGGGGCGGACGCTCTTGACCAGCATCGCCATCTCGTAACCGAGGACCGCCGCGTCGGCCTCACGGCCGGCCAGCACGGCGAGACAGGTGCCGGAGCCCGCGGTGGTCACGAACAGCAGGGTCGAGTCGAGTTCGACGACGACCTGGCGGACGTCCCCGCCGTCACCGAACCGGACGCCGGCGCTGCGGCCGAGGGAGTAGAGGCCGGAGGCCAGCGCGGCCATGTGGTCGGCACTGTCCGCGTCGAGGCCGTGGACCGACTTCACGAGCCCGTCGCAGGAGAGGAGTACCGCACTGGTCGTGTGCGGTACGCGCTGCACGAGCCCGCTCATCAGCCAGTCGAGATCGGATACATGGCCGGTCGGCGCATCGCTCGCCATGGTGGATCGACTCCTTGGGGTACGAAGGTCTGCGGGAGCGGTGGGGGCGGGGGTGCGGGCGGAGGTGGTGAGTGGGGTGCTCATCCGGCTGGTGCGCTCCCGTCGTGCCGGGTGGGGTGGTCGATGCCGCGCGCGGACGCGGGGCGCGCCTCGGCTATGTGGGCCGGGTCCATGGGGGTTACGTCCATGGGGGGCCGCGAGGTGATGGCGGTGACGTCCGTGTGCGGAGCGTCCGGGTGCGGATTCGTGATGCTGTGCAGGGAGGCCGTGGGGGACGCGTCCCGGTGGGACGGCACGGCGGTGGACGTCGGCTCCATGGGGGTCGGTGTCATGGAGGTCGGTGCCATAGGGGCGGACGACATGTGGGGGCGGTCCGTGGGGGCGAGATCCGTGTGGGCCGAGAACATGCGGCTCCCCCGCGTGGGGTCCGCGCCCGTGCGGTCCGATCCCGTGTACGCGTAGCCCGTATGGTCCGTACCCGTGTCCGTACCCGTATGGTCCGCGCCCGTGTGGTCCGGGCCTGTGTGGCCCGGGCCTGTGTCGTCCGAGCCCATCTGCTCCGACTCCAGGTGCTGTTGGGCCTCCGCCAGGCCGATGCCGCGCTGGAAGGCGGCCATCAGGCCCGGGTCGTGGCCGGCGACGTGGTCGGCGTCCTGGCGTGGTGCCGGGCCGTCGCGCAGCTGGGGTGCGATGTGTTCCTGGGCACGCCGGCGGGGCAGTTGGGGCTTGCCCATGGTGCCGCGGACGGGGCCGGTGCGGGGGGTGGGCGGTGTGCTCGCGTTCTCCGCGACGAGCCGTCGGTCGTCGGGCCGGATCCCGGGCAGGGCCTCCGCCGGATTGGCCCGCCCCTCATGGGCGCCGCGCACGGGCAGCGGTACGGGTCCGCTGCCGCTGGCCGTACCGTCGGCCGGGGCGCCGCCCGCGGGCACGCCGCCGTTCTGGAGGGGCGAGCGGGGACCCTCCCACCGCTCGCCCCGCCGCGGCGCGGGCGGCTGTGGCGCGGCGCGACGCCCGGCGACCTCGGGCGCGGGCCGGGGCGGCACCTGCGGGGCCCGTGGCGGTACGGCAGCCCCCACCACCCCTCCGACAACCTGTGGCTGCGGCGCCGTCCCCGGCACACCCGGCGTCGATCCCAACAACCCCTGCGGCACGACGAGTACGGCCTGTACACCGCCGTAGATGTTGGTCTGCAACCGGACGTTGATGCCGTGCCGCCTGGCCAGCTGCGAGACCACGAACAGTCCGATCCGGCCGTCCGCGAGCAGGCTGGCGACGTTGACCTGGTCGGGGTCGGTGAGCAGGGCGTTCATCTTCTTCTGCTCGCCGACGGGCATACCGAGGCCGCGGTCCTCGACCTCGACGGCGAGGCCCGAGGTGACGAGGTTGGCGCGGAGCAGGACCTGGGTGTGCGGGGCGGAGAACACCGTGGCGTTCTCGACGAGTTCGGCCAGCAGGTGGATGACGTCGGCGACGGCGTGGCCGCGCAGAGTGCCGTCGATCGGGGGGACCAGCTTGACCCGGGAGTACTGCTCGACCTCGGCGATGGCGGAGCGCAGTACCTCGGTCATGGAGACCGGATGGCTCCACTGCCGGCGCGAGACGGCGCCGCCGAGGACGGCGAGGTTCTCGGCGTGCCGTCGGATGCGGGTGGCGAGGTGGTCGACGTGGAAGAGGCCCTTGAGCAGGTCGGGGTCCTCGATCTCGTTCTCCAGCTCGTCGAGGATGGAGATCTCCCGGTGCACCAGCGACTGCAGCCGCCGCGCCAGGTTCACGAAGACCTCGAGCTTCTGCTCGCTGCCGGCCTGGCTGGAGAGCTGTGCGGCCTGCACGACGGCGGTGACGGCGCCGTCGTGCGCGCGGGTGAGGTCGGCGGCGAGCAGTTCGAAGTCGTCGGCGTCGTCCGCGGGGACGCTGCGCGGCTTGGGCTTCGGCGGGGCGTCACCGCGGCGCAGCGCCTCCACCAGGGCACGCAGGTCGGCCTCGCCGCGGGCGCTGCTGCGGCGCAGGGCGCCGATGCGGTCGCTCACGGTCCTGGCGGCGCGGTCGGCGGCGATGGCCGCGATCACGATGCCGGCCAGCGCCACGGAGACCGCGCCGGCGAGCACGCCGTAGAGCGTGAGACCGGGGCGGGCGCCGGTGGAGCGGACCGTGAACAGCACGGCCGCGCTGGCGCTCAGGGCGACGGCGATGGGCGGCAGCACCGCGAGCCTGAGCAGTTGGGGCCGTATATGGGTCTCGGGCAGCGAGGGAGCGGTGCGGGCGACCGGTCGTCCGTGCCGTCCGCCCTCACGGCGGTCTGCGCGTGCGGCCGGTGCGCGGAGGTGAGACATCGGAATCCTCGTCGTACTGGTCCGTCGGTGCCTGGGGCGCGTGCTGCGCGGTTCGGGCATGCGTTGCCCGATGGACACTCACAGTAGTCGCCAACGCATCATGTGCGGTGGGCAGTTGACAAAGTCCCCCGCAGAGCATCCCGCTCTGGTATGAGGCGTCGTACGACAGACCGATAAACGAGACGGCGGTACGGTCCTACCGACCGCGAGATCGATCAGAGCTGGTCAGAAGCGGTCATGACGAAACGGCGAGGGGTGAGCGGCAGTTGCCGCTCACCCC
>NZ_JBSFHA010000131.1:0-21366 GCF_053596855.1 Streptomyces sp. NPDC001617 | reverse complement strand
CAACTTCGCCCGAGCACGGTTCACTTCATGTGCGTCCACACCCTGACCATGCCCCCAAACAGCACCGCGAGACAGACCTAACGGAGCACTACTAGGCGTCTGACGCGTTGGGTGACAAGCGATGAATGGTCTGCCCTGGATAGTGCTGCTCGGGCGGCCGCGGTGGGCCAGTTCCGTCTCGCTGTCGTTCAGGTTGTCGCCGCTGTCGGGGCTGGCATCGCCCTGACCTATACGGCCCGTACGTTCCGACTCACTCGCCGCGGCCAAGTCACGGACCGCTTCACAAAGGCCCTGGAGCGGCTGAGTTCGAGCGAACCGTATGTGCGTCTCGGGGGAGTCCTGGCGATGGAGCAGATCGTTCAGGACGCACCGGATCAGGGCGATCATGCGGCGCGGGTACTCAATGCCTTCGTGCGAGAGCAGGCACCAGCCGCTGCAACAACGCAGGTTGCGGCGACGCAGCTGGCGAAAAAGCCAGACGAACAGGTGCAGGAAGCTCTGCGCGCGCTTACGGTGGCACGCTCTCGGCGCAGTGGCGGGCGTGCGCCTGTGGACTTGGCCCGTCTCCATCTGAGGAAGGCACAACTCGCGGACGCATATCTGAATGGTGCTCTGTTGGAGGGCACTACTCTCAGCGAAGCGAACCTGCGCGGTGCGCGGCTGAAGGGCGCCGAAGTCAAGAGCGCCGACCTCAGAGGGGCCGATCTTGAAGGCGCCGATCTCAAGGGCGCCGATCTGACCGATGCTGACCTTTCCTCGGCATTGGGTCTGAATGTCGCCCAGGTCCTTCAGGCCGAGACTCTGCTCGGGTGCAAGCTGCCCGATGCCCTTGCTGCAGACAGCAGAGTTGCCGAACGGGTCACCCCGAGTGAATGAACCGCGCCTCTCGTGAGCCTCTGCAGTCAGGCTGCCTCAGCGGGATGTGCCTCGGGGGCAGCGGGAGTCAGGCTTCCAGCGTCCAGTCTGCGATGGGCTCCGGCAAACGGTCCAGCACCTGGGTGCGGGTGGTCAATTCACGCAGGTTCTGCCAGAAACGGCGTCTGATCATCTGCGGTGTCGTGCTGTGTAGCTCGGCCAGACGTTGTTCGAGTCGGACGACAACTCCTGGACGGGTCGCACCGGTGGCCCGCCGACTGGCGGGAAAGTCAGTCTCGGGCAGCAGGCGTTGCATAGGGAGTGCGGCAAGGACTTCGTCTGGCATGGCGGCGTTCACCGAGAAGTAGGCACCTAGGCTGACGGCTTGCTTCTGCTCGGCGGGACTTCCGAGGAACCAGTGCAGGATGATCCCCGGGTGCGGGTGACTGGTGAGCAGGTCCATGAGTGGGCCGGTGCGCCCGCTGCTGTGCAGAGAGAGTATGACAGGTTCGTCGCGCGCAGCGGCGAGGATCTGGGTGAGGACGGATCGCTGCATTTCGAAGTTGCCGCGTCGGTCGAGTCCGACCTCTCCGATGAGACAGGTCTGCTGCAGTGTGGTGCGGAACTGCTGTGTGCTGAAGGTCTTAAGGGCGGTGGGCACCGCTGGATGTACACCGGTGCCCCAGACCAAGGTGGTGTCCCGGCGTCGGATGGCATGGCTGGTCTCGGCCGGTGTGCGGGACATCGCGAATACAACGGCCCCGTTCAGTGCCTTGACCTGAGGGGCTGTCACGTCAGGCGCAATATGGGCGTGGCAGTCCAGCGCAGGCAGTTCGTTAGGGAAGAGGGACACGGCTCAGTTCCTGAAGGCCGCGCTGACACAGGTCCACGACGGCGTCGAAGTCGGTCTCGGGAGGCAAATCACCCACGGCGAGGATATCTATCTCGTCGATGCCGCGGAGGACGGCCTGCTGAACATCCAGAACGTCTCTGCGGCGGCGCCTGAGCAGCGACTCCCGCGCAGAACCTGCAAGATGCTCGACGAGGTAGATGGTGGAGTCCTGGCGAGCGCCGACGGTGAACGAACCCCGGCGCACCAGACAGGCCACGCACAGCCCGCAGTTGAAGTTGGCGTTGCCACCTAGGTAGCGGGCTCCGTCGAGTTTGCCACACGACACTGTCGCGGCGGCCACGGCAAGGATCGCGTCACCGACTCGGTCGTGAGCCCGTTCCAGTAGTTCTCCCTTGGTGCAGTGAAGATAGGGATTGGCGACCGTGACGGGGATGTCCACGGCGGTCAGGAGCGCGTTGAGGCGGCTGAAGGTTCCTGGGTGGGTGGACCGGGTGGTCAGGGTGCCCCCGCGGGCCGTGGTCAGCGGCGGATTGATGCTCGTGAAACCGTTCTCCGGCACCGTGACCTGTGGACTTGAGACGGTGGCCGCGGTCGCGGCTGCGAGCGCGGCGAACAGCAGGCTCCGGCTTCGCGAGGTGGGTTCACCAGGGGTGCCGTTCTGGCGGATCTTGATGCTGTGGTGCCGCAGGCGATGAGAGGTGTGGCTTCGCAGCCAGGATCCGGCGGTGGTCTGTGCACGGCGTACCGCGGTGCCGCCGTCATGGTGGCTGAGGTGGATCCGTGCCGTTCCGTCCGGAAGGTGGTCGACGGCGCCGCACAGCGAGTCGAGACCGCCGCTGAGAAGCATCACGTCGTCGGCTGGTGGGACGGGCGTGAGGGTCCGGTCGGTGGGGGTGGCGGGCACGGCGTGCAGATGCCAGACATCACCGGTGAGCCAGTGCAGGAGCTCTTCGGTGAGCTCGCCGGGTGCGCTGTTCCAGGGTTCGGGATTGACCGTGTGGGCAGTGAGTTCGATGGTCCTGACGAAGGTGGTGGGACGGGGGGTTCTGCGGTCGGCGAGATACGCCGAGGCGGCGATGCGGACCAGGTCGGCGGCGGCCACAGGGACAGGGCCGATCAGGTCGAGGTCCCATCCGAGAGTGCCGGCCACCTCCGGGGTGGGGCTGTTGGCTGAGGTGCGGGCCCAGTGCAGGGGTATGGCGGAGTGGTCATGCTGTCGAGCGTCCTGCGGCAGTACTTCGATGGCCGTGGTCATGAGCGTCGTGCGCGGAGCATGCGCAGTGCCTCCCCGGTCACCTCGGCTGCTGTTGCGGTGAACTCCCGCACGGTCATGCGTCGCGTGTCGGGCACGTCGATCTGTTTGAGGCGGCGCTCCAGCCAGGAGCGGACCAGTCGTTGTTTTCCGATCGCTTCCTGCGCGGTGAGGTTGCCTTCGGCCTTTTGCGACCCGAGCTCGACCAGGGACAGTTCGTAGATCCATTCGATGACGAGTCCTCGCAAGGCGTCCTGTTGTACGGGTGGTTCAGGATCGACGAGGACGGCTTTGACATATCTAGTGGCAGCCTTGCGTAGAGCAGCCTCGTCGGGGTGGCCCGCATCGCCGAGGACTGCCTGCAGGATGCGGGAGACCTGCGCGAGCGGGCGCAGGCTGCGCAGTTCGGTGAGATCCAGGCCGAGTTCTTGCAGCCGGGCGGCGTCACCGTTACGTAGCGCGTAGGCGCCGGCCAGGGCAGCAGCGCCGCGGGCAGAGCCTTTGATGACTTGGCGTCGTGATCCTGCGCCGGCTCTTCCGGTGGGTACGCGTGTCCCCCCGACACCTCCTCCTCCCCCGCCGCCGCTGCCCCGGGGGGAGGTCAGCAGGGCGGAGAGCGGATATCCGGTGGCAGGTGGGCTTCCGTGGTCCGCGTCATCTTTGTGCAGCGCCGTGGACAGCGCGCTGACGAGGTTGTCGAGGAGCTGCTGCTGACCAGCCGTGGTGTCGGGCGGGTCGTGGTGGCCGGTGCCGGAGGGCGAGGAGCTGGGCAGAGCGTCGAAGGCGTCATGGGCTTGCTTCCAGTCCGCGCTGCCGCTGCCTCCGTAGGAACCGGAAGTACCCATCAGCCCTTCCGCTCCACCGTGACCTGCGCGATTGCCTGGGTCTCCGGTTCAATGTCGGTAGCATTGGCCAGCCGGGGAATCAGCGCCTGCAGTTCCTCGACGCCGCTGTTGTCCATGTCGACGATGGCGCCAGGCCCGAGGTATTTACGGATCTCCCACAGTCCCTGTGCGACAGCTGAACGCAGCTGGGGAGTGTGGATCGCGATGTGCGCAAGTGATTCGGCCAGCGGGTCGGTTTCACTCTCCCGGCGCGCCCGCTGAACCAGCGCATCGACGACAGCCTGTTGGTCGGCGATCAGCGCGGCCACGATCTCGACCTGGGCATCACGTCGGTGAGGTTCGGAGGCACTGGCCAGGTCGCCCACCCAGGTGAGCTGTTGCTGAGTCAAGGAGGCTGCGGCGGTGAGGCTGACGAGGGATGCGGCCAGACTCAGATAGGGACCGATCGGAGCGATGGTCAGGTCAGGGTCGGATTCGGCCCATTCCTTGCTGTCCTCAGTGACCTCGGCAGGCTTGTCCTTCTGTTCGCCCCGCCCCCAGGCCTGCCAGCGTTCTAGAAGCTCGACACGCTGAGCCTCCTGAAGGCGGACGAGAGTCTCGAAGTCCTTGGCGTGGCTGTCTTCCAGCAGCATGAGCTTGGCGATCACCGAGGGGTCGATGTTGATGCCGTGCCGTTCAGCAATCCGAGTACGGAGCGCGAACGCGTTGAGGAACCTCTTGATGCTGCGAGGGCTTCCCGAGCGGTGTGCGGCCAGACCTGCCGCGAAGCGGCTGGCCAGCCCCAGAGTGACGGCGTCGGGCACCCACGGCAACTCCTGCATGTCGGCCAGGACGGGTGAGCGTCCTAGAGCGCGACGTTGCTGCGCGTGCGTGACCAACTGCCTGTAGTGGTCTTCCTGTTCGCAGCGACGTTGAGAGAGCAGAAGAGCGATGAAGGCGCCTGCTTCGTCCGTGCTGATGCGCGGCAGCGACAGCGGCAGTTGGACAATCTTCTCCAGATAGCGGAGCGCGAACTGGTCACCCCGCCCTGTGGCGTCAAGGCTGACAGCAATGGACTCCCGCACCATCTCCTGATCGGCCGCCAAGACGAAGGCCACCTTCTTGACCGACAGGAACAACTTGATGGCTTCCAGGGTGGCCATCACTGCATCCGGCAGGCATCGGTCGAGGTCGTCCACCAGGACGACCAGACGCTTTAGAGACCCCAGGCCCTGCAGCAGCTTGGCGAACTCACTGCGGAATCCTGCCAGGTTCTTCGCGTCCTCCCTCGGCTGGGGAGTGAACGCTTTGACAAGGTCTGCGGTCTGAGCCACCAGTTGGCCGCGGGCCATGCTGGCCGCGACACGTGCCCAACTGATGCGCTCCAGAAGCCCTTTAACCGGACCCTCAAGCTTCTCCTGATCTTCCGGGTAGGCGGTCAGCAGGTCCTGCAGGACTTCACCGACGACGGCGCCGCGCACGTCGAACTGGTCGTCGAACTCCCACGGATCGAGGCGGATGACGCGATAACCGTCCTCCTTTTCCAACGCACTCTTCAGGAGGCCCAGGACGGTGGATTTCCCTCCGCCCCATGGAGCGTTGATCCCAATAGTCACGGGGTCCAGAGACGGCGACTGCAGGGCAGCAACAACAGTCTCGACGATTGAGGTGAACCCCAGGAGGTCATCCGTGGTGGGATTGTCGTCCCACAATTGCAGTTCGCTCATCAGATGCCCCCCGGCAGGCCGATCCTCACGCTCTCCGTCTCGCCTCGTCAGCCGGGCAGACCTCAACGAGCCGAACGGCAGCTAGAGCAGCGCCGCCACGGCAGCGGGCCTAGGTGTTCGAACGCATGCAGAAGACTCTGATATCAGCATCACTGCACATCATCTTCATCAGGACCATGCTTATCACAGCGCTGATGTGGCCCCAGGACGCGACACGCCGCCCGGCACTGTGCTGCAGTGGCAGATGTCCCGAATTTCTTCTGCTGTGCGACGGCAGGTCACGGAACTTCTGTCCCCTATGTTTTGCGGGGAGGCGGGTAACCCTTTGCGCGGAGCCAGGTGTCGATGGCCAGAGCCACGATGTCTCCATGCGGTACGCCGGTGTCGGCGTTGTAGCGGCGGATCCGGCGCTGGAGTTGGAGGACTTCGGGGACGGCGTGGTTGAGCTGTCCGCGTTTGGTGTGCCGGTTCCTGATGACCTCCAGAGTGTCCGGATGCGGCGTAAGAGCGTCGTCGGCTGGCTGAACCTCGACGTCGAGCGCATCGGCGATTTCCCGCAGTCGTCGGGCGTAAGGGGAGTGATTGGGCACGAGAGCTGCTCCGGTCAGTCCGGCTAGGCGGATAGCTATCCGCCTACTGGGCTATTGGGATAGTCGGCACGCGGGGCGGCCGCGCCGGGCCTGGGGGGCGGCCGCCTCGCGCGTGACAGGCGGGTTCAGAAGCCGCGGGCGGTGAGCCACTCGTCCAGCGCGACCGAGACGATGTCGCCGATGGGCAGGTGGTCGAGTTCGTTGTCCAGCGCGAAGCGTTTGATCCGCTTCTTCAGTCTCAGCGCGGCGGGGACCGACGAGTCGAGACTCTCGCGCGCGATGATGCGCTGGTTAAGGACGACGGCGGCCTCGGGGACGTCCTTGGGACGGCCGGGACCGTGAGCGTACGGCGTTCCCTCGCTGGGCGACTCCTGCGCTCGCACGGCCTGTTCCTGGTGAGGCCCCGGGACATCGGTCCTCACCGGAAACGCCGTACCGCCCGGCACCGGAGAGACGGCTGGACGAACGGCAACCTCAGCGGTCGGCGACAGCCCAGCGGCCTTGGGGATGGCGTGGGACAGACCGGCCTGCGGATCCTGCTCGATCAGCTGCGTGGACTGAGCCGTGGGCTCGGCGGCGGGGGACATGAACTGCTCATGCCCCTGCGTCGAATACCCAGGGGGAACCGGCTGCACTGCGGGCGCTCCTGCGGCCGGGTGAACCGGCTGGGCAGACGGGGCCTGGACGGGGCCGCTAGGTACGGCGTCGCCGGTCGGCGGGGCCTGGGGCTGCGGCACCTTGGCGATCGTCCCGGTCGGCTCACCCTTCGCCCCAGTCTCAACGGGGGCCGTGGAACGCGGGGCCTGGGACGCGTCGGCCGCGGGACGGCCTTCGTCCTGGGCAGCGGCTTGTTCGGCGGCGAACTGCTCGGGCGTGAGCTCGGCGGCCGGCGGAGGGGGCGGCGGGGTCGTCTTCTTGGCCCCGCCCAGGGCCCGACCGGTGCGGCGGGCCGGAGGCTTCGGCCTCTCGTTCTTCACGCTCATGCCTCGGTCAGCTCCTTCATCAGCTCGGCGTACTCGCTCAGTTCGGTCGGGATCTCGCCGAAGGCCTCCATGTAGTGCACCCAGGAGTGGATGGTGGTCTCGGCGAGCGGGAACGCCTCGTCGCGGTCGGGGCCGATCCCCTCGCCCTGGGCGGGGTCGAGGAGCTGGTCCTTTGCCCGACTGGGCAGGCTGGTGCGGTCGTCGGCCTTGACCATCACGACGTGGGCGGTGACACCCTGCTCGTTGCGGGCGGCGGCACGCTCGGCCTCGTCGAAGGTGGCGACGAGCTTGCGGCGCTCGATCTTGGTGGGCGCGACCGGCACGAGCAGCAGGTTCGCCTCGGTAACAGCCTCATGGAAGATCCGGGCGCTGCCGCCGCCGGCGTCGACCACGATCGCACCGAACTCGGCGCGCTTGACCCGGATGTACTCGGCGATGTCGTCGAACGGGTACCGCTCGACCACCAGGTTGGCGGGAATCTCGAAGCCCGCGGCCTGGGCGACCTTGAACCAGTCGTAGGCGGACTGGCTGGTCGCGTCCGCGTCCAGCAGCAACGTGGGCAGGCCGAGGACGACGGCGTAATAGAGGGCGATGAACCAGGCGGAGGTGGTCTTGCCGGTACCGCCCTTGAGCATGCCGACGACAATGACGAAGGCGTCCCAGGCGCTTGCTGTGGCCGCGGCCAGGGTCTTGGTACGGGTGTTCTCACTCACGTGTGCTTGATCTCCTGAATCTGTAAAGGCTTGTTGACTTGGGCGCGTCGGCAAGAAGGCCGACGTCGATGGCGGCTGACTGCCGACGAAGGAGGGGCCCGAGCAGCGCTGTATTCGGGATGTCGCGTCGTGGGTCCCGTGATCTTCCGGTCCCGGCCGGGGATACGTGCGGGGGCGCTCATGAGCCCTTCTTCGGGGTGCGGGCGGGGCCGTGGTTGTGCTGGGGCCGCATGTGGGTGCCTGCCTGGTGCAGGAGCCGATAGACGGTGGCGACGGAGTAGCTGCACTCCTCGGCGAGTTCCGGCACCGTGGCGCCGGCCTCGTACCGCGCGCGGAGGGACGCCGCGAGCTTCTTTCGCCGTGCGGTATCGGCTGCGGAGCGGATGCGGAGGGTCTGCTGGGTGGTGCGCGGAGTGCCCCCGGCCTCGATCAGCAGCCGCCGTGCGGCACGCCTGGTCACGGACCCCACCGCGGCCAACTCCGCGAGCGTGGCGCCGTGCTGCTCGTAGAGGCGGCGCAGACGAGCCGCGAGATTGCGGCGGGCCTGCCCGTCGCGCATCCGGCGCGTCTGCCACGAGGTGCGCATCACGGTCCCGGCCTCGCGCAGACGATTGAGGACCGTGCCGTACGACAACCCGCTCGCGGCAACGAGTTCAGTGACCGTGGCACCGGACTCGTACCGCTCACGCAGGCCTTGAGGGGTGACCGATGCGTTCTCGGCCTCGGCGGGTGGTGGTTGTGGGTTCACGTGTCGGAGTTCCATTCCCTGAGGGCTTCGGCATGGGCAGCGGCCAGTTCGTCGTAACTGCGCTGGTCATAAGGGGTGATGAGGATCAGTCGGCCGTCGGTGGCGAGGCGCCAGTCGGCGGCAGGCCTGCCGGTGACCGGGTCGAGGACGCTTCCGCCGGGGCTCTGCCATGCGGACGGGATCTCGTCGGGCCGGGGTGCCGGGATCAGGACCTGGCGCCCGTCGCGGATGATCACGACGGCTTTGCTGCGGTGTTCCGCGCGCCGGTCCAGCACCTCCCGGTACGCCGCCCGCTCGACCGCATGCAGCCTCCTGCGGCGGAGGGCGACGCCCGCCGTGCCGTAGAACTGGGCGATGCCGTCCCAGCCCTGTGCCGGCCGTGCGCCCGGTTCCGTGGCGGGATCCAGAGGGCTGGTGCCGAAGCCCTCCACGGCGCGGGGAGCGAGGGTCCAGGTCTCGCCGTCGTGCTGCACGAGACCGTGCTCGGCCAGGCGCCGCAAGGTCCGGTAGGCAGTGGCACGGGACACGGAGGCCGTACCGACAAGATCGCCGACCGTCTGAGCAGGCCGGACGTGCAGCGCCCCGATGATCACGAGGGCGGAGCTGCCGAGGCCGCGGTGGGCGAAGGCGTCGTGGCCCATCAGGCGGGCGATGACGGTGGAGTCGATGTCAGCCGTCACGACCGTCTCAGGGGTGGTCCACTCCTCAAGTGCCAGGTCGGGGGGGTACTGAGTGGTCCACAAACGAGACAGCGAACCGCAGCCACGACTCCCACCAGTGCGGCCGTGGTCGAGGTACCAGGTGGAGCCCTCCCGGCCATGACCGACCCGCAAACGACGCAGCCAGCCCCCAGGCTTGAGGACCGTCTCGTAGACCACGCGCAGCGTCGTCCGCGAGATCCCGGCTTCCTCCGCGGTCTGCCGCTCGCTGGCGTGATGCAGCGGACCACCGGCAATCTCGGCGAAGCTCAGATGCGCCCGCAGCACCCGCAGCGCGGTCCGTCCCCGCTCGCCACGCCAAGGCGTGGTCTCGATGCGGTCCCGCAGCGCGGCCAGGACCTCGAAGGCGTTATGACGTGAGTCCAGAACTCGGGTTCCGGCGACCACAGCCGAGGCGCTGGCCCACACCCGGCGGATGTAGTCCAGGGCCCGCGCCTGCCCCGAGCGCAAGGCGATGTGCCGGGCGTGCCGACCACCCTCGTGGTCAGGGTGCAGCAGCAACCGGGTCAGCTCGTCGATGCTGCCGCCGGCCCGGGCGACATGGCAGGCGATCGCCGCCGTGACGCGGTGCCCGTGGCCGGCAGCGCCCTCCCGGTCCTGGCGCACGACCACGCTGCGGCCATCGGAGCCGAGCCTGCTGTAACTGCCCGCCGCATAACGGCCGGTGAGATCCCCGAGCAGGACGAGCTCGGCCGCAGCCGGACGAAGCCGGTGAAGGCCCAGTCCGCCGAACGGGTGAAGGGTCTGCCGCTGTGGTTCTGCCTGATGACTGTGGTGTGGCACGGTGAGGTCGTCTCGCAAAGACAAGGGCGCCACCCAGGCCCGCTAAAACCACGGGTGATGCCCGGAACCGACCTCCAATCGGTGCCAGGGAAGCCTCCAGGATTGCCCGTCCTGGGGGTCTTCTTATGCCCGGCGCCGTGCGGAGGCAGGCGTCCCCATCGCAGCTCGCCCCAGGTCGAATCGGAGAACCGTCGAGAGGGCCACTCCTGATCGACATCGGCCAACTCGGGTTGCCCAGAAGCGAGTTGCAGAGGGATCGCCTCTGACTGCCTCCGAGCGGCCCGGGTCGAACCGGGGTCGAATCAGAGCGTTTCCCTCTGACTGCCTCCGATCGCCTCTGCAACCCGTCCTAGCAGGTCACAGCCGATTTGACCTTCATAAGTCCAGGTCAGAGCGATGCACCGAAATTACCAGCCGTTGTAATAGGCCTCCACGTCCTGGTGGCCGTACTCCAGGCGGACCGAGGCCGGGCGCAGGAAGCCCTCCACGCCGACGACCAGCGAGGGGCGGCCGCGTATGCGCAGGGACTCGGCCACGCGTTCGGCGAGGTCCCCGGGGTGGGCCGCCGGGGCGCCGTCGAAGGCGATGCGGGGCCAGGGGCTGCCGTCGGCGGGCTTGAGGTCGAGCAGTCGTTCGGCCAGGAGGTCGCCGAGCCGGTCCCAGGTGATCGCTTCGAGTCGCACAGGGCCCATGATGCGTCAGTCGCCGGTCAGGATGCGTGCCGGTCCAGGGCTTCCTCGTGGGTGCGGCGGGCGGCCGGACCCGGGGTTCGTCTCGCTGGATCCGGAGTTCTTCGTCAAGGTGACGGACGCGTTGCTGGGCGGGCTGGCCGAGGCAGAGAGGCGACGGCTCGTCGTCGTGGGGCTGTTCGCCGGCCTTCTCGGGGCGGACGGGCGGCCGGTGATGGACGATCCGGTGGCGTCCCCGTGCCGGAGATACGGCCGTTCGCGCCGGCGCACACGGCCGGGCTGCGGCGGCTGTGGGAGCAGGGCGACGGCGACCCCGTCGACTGGGTGACGCTCACGCCGGGCGGCCGGCTGGAGGAGGGTGCGCCGCGTACCGGGCGGCACCGGTTCGGGGGTGAGCGGGTGCCCGAGGGCGGCTCGGTGTTGTCGTACGCGGATCTCGCGGTGGCCGTGGTTCGACGAGATCCGGACACCGACGCGGCACCGTACGCGGGTGTCGGTGGTGCGGACGGAGGGGTGACGGAGGTGATCGGAGCGCAGGAGCCCGGGGCGGAGGTGCGTGTGGTGCGAAGGGCGTGATTTCGGGTGGTCCGGTGGACCGGGCGGGGGAAGGAATCACCTATGGCACAGCTCGCAGCGTCCTCGGCCCGCACCGGACTTCTCGTGATCCAGCCGCTGAGAAGACGGCACTGCGGGGAGTGTCACTCGGGGCCGCTCGCGCTGCTCGTGCTCGAGGAAGGGGCACCACGGTGTCTCGACTGTGCCGACCTGGGGCATCTGGTGTTCCTGCCGCGCGGCGACACGGCGCTGACGCGGCGCTCGCGGGAGGAGAGTGCGCTGTCGGCGGTCGTGGTGCGGTTCAACCGGCGCAAGGGGCGCTATGAGCGGCAGGGCGTCCTGGTCGAGGAGGCGGGGCTGAGCCGGGCCGAGGAACGGTGTCTCGCGGACGCGGAGGCGCGGAGGCGGCGGCGGTTGCGGGACGCGAAGTGGCGGGCCTCGGAGGATGTCCGGTTCTCGGAGGCGTTCGCGGCGGAGATACGGCGGCTGTTTCCCGGGTGTCCCGAGGAGCGGGCGCGGGATGTTGCGGGGCATGCGTCGGTGCGGGGCAGTGGGCGGGTGGGGCGGAGCGCGGCGGGGCGGGCGCTGTCGGAGGGGGCGGTGGTGTCGGCGGTGGTGGCGTCCGTGCGGCATCTGGAGACGCCGTACGACCAGTTGCTGATGAGCGGAGTGCCTCGGCATGAGGCTCGGCGGCGGATCAGGTCGGGGGTGGAGGCGGTGCTGCGGGGGTGGCGGGACGAAGGGGCGGATGTCGGCTGAGGGGGAGGGCGCGGGTGCGGGTGCGGGGAGGCGGGTCCGGGGTCACGGCCGTTCGGCACCGCCGGAACACGCCGTCGGGGTTGCTCGCCATTGCGGCGGACTCAAGGGACCGGCAGAGGAGAGGAGCCGACGGAAGAGGGGCGACCGGCAGAGAAGAGGAGCCGACGGAAAAAGGGAGACCGGCAGAGAAGAGGAGCCGACGGAAAAACGGCGAGTGGCAGAAAAGAGGAACCGGGCCGAAAACCAGCGACCGGCCGAAGACGAGGCACCGGCGGAAGAAAAGAAACCGGTGGACGAAAGAAACCGGTGGACGAAAGAGACCGGCGGAAGAAAGGAGACCCGTGGACGAAGAGAGACCGGTGGGGAGAAGAGGGCGGGGCTGCTTGTTGTCGCGGTGGGATTGAGCGACCGGCCGGGACTAGGGCACGGGCGGAAGGGGCGGCCGAGGTGACTGCTGGGCGTTCGCCAGTGCGCCCACGTTCCTCCGGACGCTCGCGTATGTGCCTGCGTTCTTCGGCCATGGGCGCCGGGCGACGGCGGGGTTTTGCTGGTCGGGGCGGGAGGTGCCGGGGAAGGGCTCGGCCGAATACGGGGAGTTGGTGTGGGCGTGATCGATGGGCCGTACTTGTGGTTGACCGTGTTGGGGGTGCTCGGGACCGGGCTGGTGGCCGGGGTGTTCTGTGGGTTCTCGACGTTCGTGATGAGAGGGCTGGCCGCGCTGCCGCCGGCGCAGGGCGTGGCCGCGATGAACGCGATCAATGTGACGGCGGTGATGCCGGCGTTCATGATCGTGTTCGTGGGGTCGGCGGTGCTGTGCGCGGTGATCGGTGTGGTGACGTTCGTACTGTGGCCCGACGACGGGAAGGTGGAGCTGCTGATGGGCAGCGTGCTGTACCTCTTCGGCTGCTTCGGCGTGACCATGGTCGCGAACGTGCCGCGCAACGACGCGCTGCTCAGGCTGGACCCGGGCACCGCGGAGGCGGCCGCGTACTGGCCGACGTATGTGCGCGAGTGGACGTTCTGGAACCATGTCCGGATGGTCGCCTCGGCCGGTTCGGCGGTGGCGTATGTGCTGGCGATCACCTGACGGGGCCTGCGAGGGCACTGAGCGGACGCTGAGAGGTTTCGGGGCTGCGCTGGGCGAACGCTGAGAAGGACGGGCGGAAAGCGCTGTCCATCCCCTCTGCACGGGTGGCCGGTACGTCGTATCGTGGCCGAAAGAGTGCCGCCCGATGACGCTCGGCCTGCCCACGCGTACGCAAGGAAGACGCCCATGGCCGATCCCAAGGGATTCATGACCACGCCTCGCCTGGACTGGCCCCGCCGGCCGGTCGAGGAGCGGGTCCGGGACTGGGACGAGGTGTACGTCCCCGGCGCGCTGCTGCCCATCATCACCAAGCAGGCCGATCGCTGCATGGACTGCGGCATACCGTTCTGCCACGACGCCTGTCCGCTCGGCAATCTGATCCCCGAGTGGAACGACCTGGTCAGCCGGGACGACTGGCGGCAGGCGGCGGACCGGCTGCACGCCACGAACAACTTCCCCGAGTTCACCGGGCGGTTGTGCCCGGCGCCGTGCGAGGCGGGCTGCGTGCTGGCCATCAACCAGCCCGCGGTCACCATCAAGAACGTCGAGGTGGCCATCGCCGACAAGGCCTGGGAGCTGGGCTTCGCGCCGCCGCGGCCGCCGGACCGGCTGTCCGGGCGGACGGTCGCGGTGATCGGATCGGGGCCGACCGGCCTTGCGGCGGCGCAGCAGCTGACGCGGGCGGGGCACACCGTCGCCGTGTACGAGAAGGACGACCGGCTCGGTGGGCTGATGCGGTACGGCATCCCGGAGTTCAAGATGGAGAAGCACCATCTGGAGCGGCGGATCGAGCAGATGCGGGCCGAGGGGACGAAGTTCCGTACGTCCACGGTGGTCGGGCGGGATGTGGGGGCCGCCGAGTTGCGGGCGCGGTACGACGCGGTGGTGATCGCGACCGGGGCGACGGCGTGGCGTGAACTGCCCGTACCCGGGCGGCAGTTGGCAGGCATACATCAGGCGATGGAGTATCTGCCGCTGGCCAACCGGGTGCGCGAGGGGGATCTGGAGAGTTCGCCGATGTCGGCCGCCGGGAAACATGTCGTGATCGTGGGCGGCGGTGACACCGGGGCGGACTGTCTGGGGACGGCGGTGCGTGAACGGGCCGCGTCCGTCACGCAGTTGGACATCTACGCGCAGCCGGAGGCGGAGCGGGACGAGGACATGGAGCCCTGGCCGACGTATCCGAAGATCTACCGGCTGTCCGCCGCGCACGAGGAGGCACGTGATCTGGAGACGGCGCCGGCGGCGGACGCGGACGCGCGGCTGTTCGCCGCGTCGACGCTCCGGTTCGAGGGCGACGAGAGCGGGCACGTACGGTCGTTGCACCTGGTCGAGGTCGACCCCGCCCGGCAGCCGGTGTCGGGGACCGGGCGGACGCTGCCCGCCGACCTCGTGCTGCTCGCGCTCGGGTTCTCCGGCCCGGACCGGGAGGACGGTCTCATCGACCAGCTGGGGTTGGTGATGGAGGCGGGCGGGACGATCACGCGGGATGCCGAGTTCGCGACGAACGTCCCCGGGGTGTTCGCCGCCGGGGACGCTGCGCGGGGGCAGTCGCTGATCGTGTGGGCGATTGCCGAGGGGCGGGCGGTGGCGGCGGCCGTCGACCGTCATCTGACGGGGAGTTCGAGGCTGCCGGCGCCGATCGGTCCCTACGACAGGCCGATGACCGTGTAGGGACTCGTGGTCGCGCAGATTTCGACACCGCCGGGACCGGCCGTCGTGGCGCAGAGCCGTCGTGACGCAGCGCCGTCGTGGCGGATTCACGTGACCGGCAGAGAGAAGAGGCAACGGCAGCCAGGCAGGACGGGCGCGAGAAGGGCGCAGGGTCAGCGGCGGCGCTCGTCCGTGCCCGCCACCTTCCCTGTCGAGAGCGCCACCCTGTTCCATGTGTTGATCGTGAAGATCAGGCCGAGGACGTGGGCCAGTTGCTCCTCGGTGAAGTGGGCAGCCGCCTCGGCGTAGACCTCGTCCGGGACACCTCCGTCGGACACCAGGGTCACCGCCTCCGTCAGGGCGAGGGCCGCCTGTTCCTGCTCGGTGAAGAAGTGGCGGGCCTCGCGCCAGACGGCGACCATGTGCAGCCGGTCCTCGCTCTCGCCGGCCTTGCGGGCGTCGTTCGTGTGCATGTGGAGGCAGTACGCGCAGTGGTTGAGGTGCGAGGCGCGGATCTGGATCAGTTCGACCAGGCTCGGGGCGAGGCCCTCGCGGGCGGCGGCGTCGAAGCCGATGAGGGCACGGAAGACCTTCGGGGCGGACTTCGCGAAGTCGAGGCGCGTGCGGGGGGCGACGGGGGCTGCGTCCGTCGTGTCCGTCGTTTCCGGCGTGTTCGTCGTGTGCGTCGTGTGCGTCGTGTTCGTCGTCATGCAGTTCAAACTACGGGGGTGAAAGACCCGTTGTAGGGTGCATTTCCATGGCAGAATCGTGGGTCAATTCCGCGGAGCGGATCGGGGCCGACCTGCATCTGGAGCTGTCCGTGACGGGCGGGCGGCGGGCCGCGCTCATCGCGGCGCTGCGGGAGGCCGTGCGCAGTGGACGGCTCGCTCCCGGCACCCGGCTGCCGCCGTACCGCTCCCTCGCCGCCGATCTCGGTGTCGCACGCAACACGGTGGCCGACGCATACGCGGAGCTCGTCGCGGAGGGGTGGCTGACCGCGCGGCAGGGGTCGGGGACGAGGGTCGCCGAGCGGGCCGAGCCGCTGCGGCACGCCGGGCGAGGCGTCGCGAACACACCGCCACGCGCGCGTGCACGAAGTGCGTCTCCACACGCGCGTGCCCGCAGGACACCCCTGGAGACCCACCCGAAGACGCCCCCGCACCACGACCTCCGCCAGGGCACCCCGGACGCCTCCGCCTTCCCGCGCGCGACCTGGCTGACCTCCTACCGGCGGGCCCTTCAGCAGGCGCCCAACGAGGTGTTCGGGCCCGGTGATCCCGCCGGACGCGTCGAGTTGCGGGAGGCACTCGCGGAGTATCTGGCACGCGCGCGTGGGGTGCGGACCGCGCCGGACCGGATCGTGGTCTGCTCCGGGTTCGCGCACGGGCTGCGGCTGTTGTTCGGTGGTGGCGTACTGCGCGGGCCGCTGGCCGTAGAGGCGTACGGGCTGCCGTTCCACAGGGAGCTGCTCGCGGGAGCGGGCGTACGGACCGTACCGCTGCCGATCGACGAACACGGAGCGCACGTCGACCGGTTGGGGCGGGAGCGAGCCGTACTGCTCACGCCCGCGCACCAGTTCCCGACCGGAGGTCCGCTGCACGCCGAGCGCCGGGCCGCGGTGATCGACTGGGCACGCGCGCGAGGTGGTGTGGTTCTGGAGGACGACTACGACGGGGAGTTCCGCTACGACCGCAAGCCCGTCGGTGCCCTCCAGGGGCTCGACCCCGAGCGGGTGATCCTGCTGGGCTCGGTCAGCAAGAGCCTGTCGCCGGCCGTGCGGCTGGGGTGGATGGTGCTGCCGGAGCGGTACGTCGGCGCGGTGCTCGCGGCCAAGGGCGAGCGGGAGGCGTGGGCGAGCGTCCTCGATCAGCTGAGCCTCGCCGACTTCGTCGCCAGTGGGGCGTACGACCGTCACGTACGGCGCATGCGGCAGCTGTACCGGCGTCGGCGCGACCGCCTCGTGGCCGCGCTCGCCACGCACGCGCCGCACATCGAGGTCACCGGTGTCGCGGCGGGCCTGCACGCGGTGCTGCGGCTGCCGCCCGGCACCGAGAGGTCCGCCGTCAAGGCGGCGGCCTGGCAGGGGATCGCGCTGGACGGGCTGGCCGGGTTCCGGCATCCGGAGACGGCGAGCATGGAGGCCTACGACGGTCTGGTCGTGGGGTACGCGACACCGTCGGAGCATGCGTACGGGGCGGCGTTGGAAGCGTTGTGCGGGGCGCTGCCGCCGGAGGCGGGCTCGCCGGAGTGAGGGGCGGGTGCCGGCCTCGCACCTGGCACCGGCGCCGTCTCCCGCCGCCCGACTCCCGCCTCCGACCGCCGCACTTGGTGAGGAAACGGCGCCTGCCACCGCCGTACGCGCCCGTCGGCGTGGTCGCCTCCCGGTCACGAAATCCACCGGGAGGCGACGGGAAAGGGTGCTGACGAGTTCTCCGGGGGCAGTGCGGTGCCCCTCGTCGTACGGTCGTCCTCGGCGCAGGAGGACACTCAGGAGTCCTGGTCGGCGGGGCAGTTCGCGTCCGTGCTGGATGTGCGGGGGTGGCGGGAGTTCCGCACGGCGGTACGGGCCGCGCTCGCCTCGGCGCGACCTGATCAGGTGCGGCAGATTCTCGACGAGGAAACGCCGACGGCGGCCGTTCGGCGAAATCTCGCCGTCGGGCCGCCGTCGATCGAGCAGAGCTGCTACGCGCTCAGTCTCGGACCCGGCCGGGTCGAACACCCACCGCCGGCGGTGGAGACAGAGCGCCTTGAGACAGAGCGCCTTGAGACAGAGCGGCTTGAACAGCTACCGCTTCCGCCCCACCGCCCCGTACCCCGGAATCACCCCGTCGTCCTGCCCCGGCACCGGCTCCCCCAGCTCGGGATGCCACAGCTGCGGCACCTCGACGCCGGGTTCGACCATTTCGAGGCCGTCGAAGAAGCGGGTGAACTCCTCGCGGGGGCGCAGTGCCAGGGTGACGCCGGCCGCCTTGAGCTTCGCGACGGCCGCCGCCGATTCCTCGGGAGTGAAGTCCGCGGTGGCGTGGCTGACCACCAGGTAGCTGCCGGACGGGAGTTCGGACAGCAGGCGGCCCACCAGCTCGTGCGCGCCGTCCTCGTCGGAGACGAAGTGGAGGAGCGCGATGAGGGAGAGGGCGACCGGACGGGTGAAGTCCAGGATTTTCCGGGCGCCTTGAAGGATGGCGTCCGGGTCGCGGACGTCGGCCTGGAGGTACTCCGTCACACCCTCATCCGTGCCCCGCAGCAATCCGGCGGCGTGGGCGAGGACGATCGGGTCGTTGTCGCAGTAGACGACCCGGGTGTCGGGCGCGATCTCCTGGGCGACCTGGTGGAGGTTCGGCTCGGTGGGTATGCCGGTGCCGATGTCCAGGAACTGCCGTACGCCCTGCCCCGCGAGCCAGCGCGTGGCGCGGTGCATGAAGGCCCGGTTGACTCGTGCCATCACCGGTACGCGCGGGTCGAGGGCGAGCATCTGCCGGCCCATCGCCTCGTCCACGGGGTAGTTGTCCCTGCCGCCGAGATACCAGTCGTACATCCGCGCCGGATGCGGCTTGCTGGTGTCGATCTCAACCATTAATTGATCAACCATCAATTCAGTACCAAAGAAGGGAAGTTGCACAGCAGGGAAGGTGAGCGAGCATGTCGGACCATCGCGTCACGACAGCAGGAAGTCGGCCTCCCCCGCCTTGGCGCCCTCGATGAACGCCGTCATCTCGTCGGTGGTGTAGATCAGCGCGGGGCCGTCCGGGTCGGTGGACTGACGGACGGCGATCCGGCCGTCGGCGAGCTTCATGGCCTCCAGGCAGTTGCCGCCGTTGCCGCCGCTCCAGGGCTTGTGCCAGCCCTCGCTGCCCAACTCCCGTGCGGGCATGCCGTTGTAGACGTGTTTGCGCGCCTTGATGCGATCCATTCACAGCTCCTTGCGGAGATCCCGGAGGATCTCTGTCGTGCGTTGTGCCGTAGCGGCCTGCGCCGCCATGCGGTCCATGACCTCGAGGTGGGTCGCCACCTCGGCGCGCGCGTCCAGGTAGACGGCGCCGGTCAGGTACTCGCTGTAGACCATGTCCGGCAGTTCTGACATGGCAAATCGGAACAGCACGAAGGGCCCGTAGGTACCGGGGTGCGGGCCGTTCAGGAACGGCGCGACCTGCAGCGTCACGTTGGGCAGCCTCGTGGCCTCGAGCAGCTTGTCGATCTGGGCACGCATCACCTCCGGGCCGCCGACGGGGCGGCGCAGCGCGGTCTCGTCGAACACGGCCCAGAATCGGGGCGCGTCGGGACGGGTGAGCAGTTCCTGGCGTTGTATGCGCAGGGCGACATGGCGCTCGATGTCTTCCGGCCGGGTCTGGCCGATGGCGCCCGACTTCAGCACTCCGCGCGCGTAGTACTCGGTCTGCAGCAGGCCGGGGAGGAAGTGCGGATCGTAGGAGCGGATGAGGGAGGCCGCACCCTCCAGGCTGACGTACATGGAGAACCAGCCGGGCAGGATGTCGTGGAACCGCTGCCACCAGCCCGGCTTGTTGGCCTCCTCGGCCAGCCGTACGAAGGTCTCGGCCTCCTCGTCGGAAACGCCGTAGGACTTCAACAGCAGTTGCAGGTACGGGATTTTGAGGGCGACCTCGGCCATCTCCATACGGCGGACGGTGGCGGGGGCGACGCGCAGGACCCTGGCGGCCTCCTCGCGCTTGAGGCCCGCGCGTTCCCGCAGGTCCAGCAGGCGTCGGCCGAGGACGACCTGACCGACCGTCGGCGCGGACCGCGGCTCGCTCACCCTCCACCTCCCACCGACCGCCGTAATCCCGAATGCATGCTGACAGCCATACGGCGCCATTCGAAGACCTATTCGAAGATCCGTACGGTTCCGTACCCGATCTGCGGTGATCTCAACTGGCGCCGCTCGACGTGCTGTTGCGAGCAGTGTGCCACGGCCTTCCACAACGTCACACCGCACTCTGCAATTTTCAGAGTGACACTTGCCAAGTGTTCACGCCGGGGCGATAGTGGCAAGCGTGATTCCGTCCGCGCCCTTAGGAACAGACGCCGCCGGAGGCCGCCGCAACGGCCACGGCGCTGCCGCGGGAGCAGGCCCCGACCGGGCCGCTGCCGAGCGCCGGTTCCGGTTCGAGCTGGCCGCACACCCGGGCTCTCCAGCGCAGGCCAGACGCCTGACGCGAGCCCGGCTGAACGGCTGGTCGGTGTGCGAGGACATCTGCGACACAGCCCTCCTGGTGGTCACCGAACTGGTCACCAACGCCCTCGTGCACACCGCGAGCAGCCTCATAGTCTGCGAGCTGCACGACGGCGCGGACCTGGTGCGGATAGCCGTGCGTGACGAGGGCTGTGCGCCGGGTGCGCCCCACCCGTCGCGGGCCCGGCCCGAGGAGGAGCACGGGAGGGGACTGCTTCTCATCGACGCCCTCTGTCACGCGTGGGGCGCCCATGAACACGGCCCCGGACTGCTGGTCTGGGCGGAGCTGCCACGCCAGGCGGACGAGCCCCAGCACGCCTGCGGGCCCTGCACGATCGGGCTCTCGACACCGGTCGGGGCGCCCGCGAGAGCGAACGAGCCGTACAACGACCTGGGGTGGGGAGCCCGCCCCAAGCCGGGACCGGCCGGCGACTCGGGGGACGGCGACGAGGCGGACGGACAGCACGGGACGCGAGGCACGGGGGCCGTGGGGGTCTCCCCGGCCGAGCCGACCCGGGACAGGGGGCGGGGGTGAGAGCCGCGTCCGGCGGCCAGGTCCTGAACCTGGACACGTTGGTCCGCCTCAAGCGCGGGCTGCAGGGCGCGGGCAGGCCCCGGAGGCTTCCCGTCCCCGACGGGATGACGGCCCCGCTGGGCTGCGACGCGGTGGCGGTACCGGCCCGCTTCGGCCCGCTGGTGATGCCCCGGCTGCCACGCGTGGGGTGCGTCTACGCCGATGAGGCGCACTGGTGGTGGCTCGTCCCGTCCGACTCCGACTACGCCCTCGAGTGGCCGGCCCCCGCCCAGTACGCCGCCGGGGCGATTGTTCCGGACGCCCCGGCGGTCCCCGGCCTGATCCACAAGCCGGACGGCACGCTCCCGTACACCCCGCCGATCCCGCTCTACCTGGCCCTGTGCCGGGTGACGGGAACGACGCCCACCTGGTCACGCCCGGTCATCGCATAGCCGCACGGCCACGATGGTTGCGTAAACATCCGGCTGCGGTCGGGCTGCGCCCCGGGGGGCCGACCGACTCCCACCGGGGCTGCCGCAGGGCGTACGCGCCCCTCCCGCCCGGCTCCGGCCGCGCCTGCCGGACGGCGGCACCCCGCTGTCGATCCGGCTCTCGCCCAGCCGCCGCAGGGCGTACGCGCCCCTCCCGCCCGGCTCCGGCCGCGCCTGCCGGAGGACTTGCACCGCGTGCCGGCCCGGCTTTCGCCCAGCCGCCGCAGAGCGTACGCGCCCCTCCCGCCCGGCTCCGGCCGCGTCTGCCGGAGGACTTGCACCGCGTGCCGGCCCGGCTTTCGCCCAGCCGCCGCAGGGCAGCCGAACCCCTGCCGTCCGGCTCCGGCCGCGTCTGCCGGACGGCGGCACCCCGCTGCCGGTCC
>NZ_JBSFHA010000130.1:0-22092 GCF_053596855.1 Streptomyces sp. NPDC001617 | reverse complement strand
GGCGACGAAACCGTGGAAGTCCGTCTCCACACGCTCCCCCCTTCCTGTCACCCCTCCTCGACGGGGAAGGCGTGCCATCTGCTGCACGGCCGCGGCGAGACCTGAGTCACAGTCAGCAACAGAGTTGTGCGGCACCCGGGCGGACCAACATCCCCGCTGACCCGGTCGGTCGCTGTAACGACTGACCCGGTCGGTCGCTGTAACAGCGGGAGCGAATACCGCTTCGAGCACGACTCCATGGGCGAGGCCCGCGTCCCCGCCGACGCCAAGTGGCGGAATCGGTCCTCGAGTAGGGCGAGGAGGGTGGGTTCCAGGAAACGGGAAGCACGAGGCCGCCTGGTAGCGGGACGCGGTCAACCGTGTAATCGCACGCGATAAACCTGACGACATCGGCGATCATCCCCGGGATACTGGTCGCCCATGGACGAGGTCAAAGTCGTTGTCGCCCATTCCGAGCGCGCGACTCTGCGCGTCGGTGACGTGTTCTTGAAGGTGGACGTTGATCAGGCGCGCATCGACGTCGAGGTCGAGGCGATGTCCCTCGCGCCGGTCCCGACCCCGGAGGTCCTGTGGCGCAAGCCGCCCGTGATCGCGATCGCCGCACTCCCGGGGACGACGCTTGGGCGCCTCGGCGGGCCGTCGACCGGGTCGCCGGCGGCGTGGGCCGCGGCGGGCGCCGCCATCCGAAAGCTGCACGAAGCGCCCCTGCCGCCCCTGCCGGGCCGGGCCGGCCGGAGCATCGTCGCGCTGGCGGCGGAACTCGACGACGAGTGCGAGTTGCTCGTGACGAATGGTGTCCTCCCCACTGACCTGGTCACGCGCAACCACCAGGTCGCCGAGGCCGCGCTCCGGCCGTGGACTCCGGTGTTCACGCACGGCGACCTGCAGATCGCGCACGTCTTCGTCGACGGCGACGAGGTCACCGGCATCATCGACTGGTCCGAGGCGGGCCAGGGTGACGCCCTCTACGACCTCGCCACCTTCACGCTGGGACACGAGGAGCACCTCGACGACGTCGTCGCCGGCTACGGCACCGACATCGACCTCGACGTGATCCACGCGTGGTGGTCGTTGCGAAGCCTGCTGGCAGTTCGCTGGCTGGTCGAGCACGGCTTCGACCCCTTCGCGCCGGGCTGTGAGGTCGACGTGCTGAGATCCCGGATGTGAGGCTGCCCGGGCCCGACTGCTACGTATGCGTTCTGACGCATCGAGCAGGCCATCCCGTGGGGCGATCGCCCGCCCTTACTCTCAACAAGGTGCGGTGCGCAGTCGGCGCCAGCAGATGACGGCGCAGCCAACGGTGATGACCGCGTGGTGGATGTCGTCGCGGATCTCCCATCGGATACACAGGCGGCGGAACCAGTGCAGCAGCGCGATCCTCCTTCCACGACCCAGCGGTACACGTCCAGGCCGGAGCCGTGCCTGGTGCCGCGCCGGGCTCGGTGCGGGGGGGATCTGGAAGCGGCGGATTTTGTCCCGGTAGACCTCGTGGTCATGGACGCGGTCGGCGTACAGGTGCCCGGGGCGGCGCAGTGGCTGGCCGCGCTTACCGCGGATGGGCGAGACGGCCTGGATCAGCGGGATCAGTTGGGTGACGTCGTTGCGGTTGCCGCCGGTGGTGATTGTCGCGAGCGGGATGCCGTGCGCTTCCACGATCAGGTGCTGCTTGCTGCCGGCCTTGCCCAGGTCCATCGGGGACGGACCGGTGACCGGCCCGCTCTTCATCGCACGGATGTGGCTGGAGTCGACCGCGCGCGGGAAGAAGTCCAGCAGGTCTGCGGCCCGCAGCTCCGAGAGGAGCAGCTCGTGCAGGTGCTGCCAGACCCCGTCCTCGTTCCATCGCCGCAGCCGTCGCCAGCAGGTCATCCCCGAGCCGAAGCCCAGTTCCTGGGGCAGAACTCCCAGCGGATCCCGGGGTACAGCACGAACAGGATCCCGCACAGCACCTGCGACTATGCGGACGCTTACGATCTTGACGCCGCGGATTACGTGGGACGACCGGCAGCAGCGGCTGGATGCGCGCCCACAACTCGTCGTCGATCTCCGAACCAGGCGATGAACATGCCATTCCACAGCGCACCAGTCCTTTCGGGATCTTTCCTGTCTGCCCCCGGCGAGCTGATGTCTGTTGAGAGTTGTCGGGTCTGAAATTTCGTGTCGGAATCTCACGGCTGGTGCCGGATGGATCGGATCCGACGTGGCGCTGAGACACGCAGGCCGCCGTTACCTCGTTCGCGTTGAAACGCGGCCGCCTGGAAGGCCAAGCGGCCGTGCCGGGAACAGCCGGTCCGGCCGGCACGGTTGCATCGACCGAGGGACCGGCGCCACATGGGCGGGGACCACGGAGGCCATAAGGTCCTCCGCCCCACCAGGATCCGGGCCCGGGATCGCGGTACGCCCGCCGCGCTCCTTGGACCAAGACGTATTTCTGCAGGAGGACTGTTTCATGACTGACCGGCCTTTGACGCTCATGGCAGTACACGCCCACCCCGACGACGAGGCCACCGGAACCGGAGGGGTCCTCGCGCGGTACGCGGCGGAAGGCGTCCGCACGGTTCTCGTGACGTGTACCGACGGCGGTTGCGGTGACGGACCGGGGGGCGTCAAGCCGGGTGATCCCGGGCACGATCCGGCGGCGGTCGCCTTGATGCGCCGTCAAGAACTTGAGGCGAGCTGTGACGTCCTGAAGGTCAGCGATCTGGAGATGTTGGACTATGCCGACTCCGGGATGGCGGGCTGGCCGGGCAACGACGCTCCCGGATCGTTCTGGCAGACCCCCGTGCAGGAAGGCGCGGCCCGACTCGCGGAACTCATGCGGCACTACCGACCTGATGTGGTCGTCACCTACGACGAGAACGGCTTCTACGGCCACCCCGACCACATCCAGGCCCACCGCATCACGATGGCGGCGCTGGAGATGACCGAGCTGACACCGAAGGTGTACTGGACCACGATGCCCCGCTCGATGATGCATCGGTTCGGCGAGATCATGCGCGAGTTTCATGAGGACATGCCGGAGCCGGATCCCGCCGAGGCCGCCGCGATGGCCAAGATCGGACTCCCCGACGATGAGATCACCACGTGGGTGGACGCCACCGCGTTCAGCGGTCAGAAGTTCGACGCGTTGGCCGCGCACGCCAGTCAGGGCGAGAACATCTTCTTCCTCAAGATGGGCAAGGAGAGGTTCGGCGAGTTGATGGGCATGGAGACCTTCGTGCGTGTCCAGGACGCCACCGGCGCGGCCCTACCCGAGAAGGATCTCTTCGCCGGACTGCGCTGATCCACCCGTCCGACGGGCCCGGGAAAGCCCATCGACCGCACGGCGCGGCCACGCGCGCCCACGCATTCCTTGGTCGGGCTCCTGGTACCAACACCAGGTGCCTTGGCTGCACTCGACAAGTGGCCGACGATGGTGCCGCTGGTGCTCGCCGAGCTGCGGATACTGAGAGCGCAGTCGTTGCCGACAGCGGCACGTCGGGGTCGAGCAGGCCGGACCGCCCTACCGCGCCTGACTGCGGGTGCGGTGCCGCGGGAGCTGCTGGACTTCGATCACCGCGGTCGCTGTGACTGAGTAGTCCGGTCCCCTGTCGGGGACACCCTTTGGGCGTGAAAATCGGTCTGTGGCCGTCCGGCGGACGTTGTTTCCGCTTGGTGCGTTCCGAGCCTGTGACTGAGCGGAAGGCGTCGCCTGACCAGCGGCTACGGAAACGGGACGGTGGATTTTCGAATCAGCGGGTTGGAAGCGGGACACATGACCCCGGCAACCACGGGAATCCTGGTCTGCTTGCGACAAGCTCAGGCCGGCCCACAAGGCCACCGTGATGTGGAGAGCTGGCTCAGCCAGCTCTCCACATACGAGGCGGCGGTCAGCAGGCGTCGATGCGGTTGACGCCGTGACTACCAGTAGCCGCCACCGCCTCGTCCGGTGTCAGGTAGTAGCCCTCACCGACCTGGTTGTGGTCACTGTTTGAATGTGACTGTTGACCCAGACTTCCCGTTGAGTCGACGTGTCGATGTGGATCGGTTGACTGAGCCGGTGGCAGGCCGCCTTGGCCTACACCAAGAAGACCGTCCGCCCGGCCCTTCTCTGTGGTCGGGCACAAAGAAGGGGTGCCCGGCCCATGTGGTCGGGCACCCCTTCGGGGCGTGCAGCTGTCAGACGGGCTGCGCGGTGGGCGTTGGGGCGGTGGCCTTGTGAGTCTTGTTCGTCTCGCGGAGGACGAGCAAGCCGGTGATCGCGATCAGTGCCGAGGTCAGGCCGTGGATGCCGAACGCGGCGGCGTTGGAGCCGTGGTGGGCCAGGACGTTGATCATGTCGCCGAACGGGGCGACGGCCTCCATCAGCAGGGCCCAGCCCAGGGCGCGGCGGTGGCCCGTCATCAGCAGGATGCCGAGGACCAGGCCCATCGCGCATTCGCGGGTGCCTTTCATGATGAGGAAGCCGTCGCCGTTGCCGGCGGGCCATTCCGGCAGGCCAACGCCATGAGTGGACGCCTCCGGGGCCAGGATGAAGGACAGCCCGAGATAGAGGACGAACAGGGCGCAGGCGGTAGCCAGGACGGTGTTGACGTTCTTCAGCGACATGGTGGTTCTCCTTCGATGGTCGGGCTGGAAGTGGGACCGCGGTCAGCGGCGGGTG
This sequence comes from Streptomyces sp. NPDC001617, assembly GCF_053596855.1. Lineage (NCBI taxonomy): Bacteria > Bacillati > Actinomycetota > Actinomycetes > Kitasatosporales > Streptomycetaceae > Streptomyces > Streptomyces sp. NPDC001617. The sequence continues at coordinate 17,453 of NZ_JBSFHA010000130.1, read as the reverse complement.
TGATGGGGGCGGTCGATGACCTGCCAGATGGCGCCGGCCCGCTGTGGATGGGGCGGACCAGATCGTGCACCTCGGGGCGTCTTTCACCGTGCTGCCTGTCGGCACCAGCGAAGCTGTGATCCGCTTGGTCGCCATCGGCCTCACGCCCCGGTACCGCCCGGGGTGAGGATCTCTATGAGATGGCCGTCGGGGTCGCGGAAGAGGTTCCCCTGCGACCCTCTATGCGCTTGCCGCGATAGATCTGCCCTGTCTCTTGGCACGCGGGATCGCCGAAGTGGGGGATTCCGCGGCGCTGGATGCGGGCGAGGGCGGCGCCGAACTCCTGCGCGCTGACCATGAACGCGTAGTGGTGCGGCTCGAAGTCGTCGAGCTGCTCGTAGTCCAGGCTGACTTGGTTGGCGAGCGTGACCGGCGTGAAGTGCGCCACTGGCGGATCGACACTCAGGCCGAGGATGTCGGCCAGGAACTGCGCCGAGGCTTGCGGTCACGGGCGGGGACGATGGTGTGATTCAGTCCCACGGGCATAGTGACTCCTCGTCAGGGGTGGGCTACGCGTGGTGGGTTGATCGGAGGCATTGGCGGTTCGCGGCGTGACGGAGAGGCATGATCGCCCAGGAGAGAGCGGGGCTTCACCCGCTGCCCTCTCCTGGCTGCAGCCGCCGTGTCATACGTCGATCTGTTCGAAGATGTGCGGGTACGACACGATGCCGTCGGGGAAGTCGGCGGCCATGCGCTGGAACTCCGGGCTGCCGAGCGCGGTGGCGAGGGACTCGGTCGATTCCCAGACCGCGACGTTCATCAGTAGCCGACTGCCCGCCGTCCCCTGGTGCATCCGCAAGGAGACGAATCCCGGCTGCGCCTTCATGAACTCGGCCTGTCGTCGGAAGAGGGCCAGGAACGCCTCGGACCTTTCCTTCGGTACGACGAAGGTGTTGGCCAGGACGATGGGCCCTGTCTTCTCCTGGAACTGCGCGAACATCGGCGTGTGCGGGTCGAGACTCTCGAGTTTGGCCATTTCGGTAGGTCCTCTCACGATCGGTTGTCCGCTCAGGGGCGCCGTGATCTAGCCAACACTTCGCGCCAACGCTCGTTGGCAACATTTGTTGGCAACGTCTGTTGGCAAACGTAGGGGTGTGACCCTGGACTGTCAACAACCGTTGGCCTACATTCGTAGGCATGACCGGCACCACGGAGAACCAACAGGCCGCACGGCGTTCCGACGCAACCCGTGCCGCGATCCTCACCGCGGCCCGCGAGCGGTTCGCGTCGGACGGCTACGAGAAGGCGACCATCCGGGCCATCGCGCGCGACGCGAAGATCGACCCGTCGATGGTGATGCGCTACTACGACAGCAAGGCGGGCCTGTTCGCAGCTGCCGTCGCGATCGACCCCGGACTGCCCGACCTGCCCGTCGAACCGCGCGAGGCGATCGGCCGCACGCTGGTGAGCCACTTCCTCACCCTGTGGGAGGAGAACGGGGAGCTCACCGCACTGATGCGGGTCGGCGCCACCGACCCGGCCGCCGCCGAACGCATGCAGAGCGTGCTGCGTGAGCAGTTGATCCCGTTGGCCCGCCAGGTGGGCCCCGAACCGGAGCAGGCACAGACACGGGCGGCACTGTGCGCCGCGACCGTGCTGGGACTCGCGCTGACGCGCTACGTCCTGCGGTTCCCGGCGAGCGTGGCGCTCGGTCGCGAGGAGATCGTGGACTGGCTCGGCCCCACAATCCAGCGGTATCTCACCGCACCCACACCCTGAAGAACGTGTCGCGGCTTGCGGAACTTGTCGCTGAGCAGCATGAGGCCGACGGGCACGTAGCCGGAGACCCACACGGTCCCCCCGCAGATCGCCAGGCCATCATGCGCAGTTGACAGAATCCGCCGGGCTCGGTGACACGGAGGAGCGATTTCGGAGCCGGCGGTTGGCGGGCTGGCTCCAGCGGCTCCAAGTCCGTCGGCGTCCCAGGGACGCGATGTGGGTGATACCAGTGGAGGATTCGAGTTCCTGTGTGAGGCGCTGGTTGTCCTGGGTGACCTGCTGGATGCGTACGGCGGCGCGTGTGAGAAGGGCCATGAGTTCCTTGCTGCGTCGCTTCAGCCGTGCGTTGCGGGCAACGAGCCGGTCGTAACGGCTGGTTGACGATCTGGTCGCGGGCGGCTCCGCGCGGAAAGTGTCAGCAATGTCGCGGACGATGTCGGGGAATGGCGTCGGGAGGTGGTGTTGCTGAGTCGGCCTCGCGGGCCAGGGCAAGGACTGTGGGCGCCTGCCGGTCGTGGCAGCGTGTTGCTGCAGCCTGCTCAGGGCCGCCCGGACTCTGGCTGCGGACGGCAGAGCAGCACGGAGGGTCATCGGGACTCCTGTTGTGTGGAGGCGAGGATGGCTTCGATTTGCTGTTTGCGCTGCACGAGCCGGTGCCGCAGCAGGGGCGGCAGCGGCGGCCCAGTGGCCAGCTGTTGACAGATCCGGGCGATCTCTCGGTTCCAGGTCTCGATGTTCTGAATGATCAGCCGCCATTCCGGCAGTCCAGCGGCTGGCACGCAGCGTGATCGCCGAGTCCTTCGCAGGGCCGTTGCCGGGCTCGTTCGCACAGGGCCTTGGCCGGATCGTGGACGCAGGTGATGTACGTACCCGGGTGGACGGCCGGGTCGTTGCGCTTCGTGATCTGTTGCAGGCGTCGCCCGTCGAGGACGACACTGCCCCGGTAGCGTGCGCGGTACCCGAAGTCCTTCAGGCGCCGGGCCGCTTCGGCGGCGGCCGGGCCGGCCAGGCGGGTGTGCTCGTGGGCGTCGATGAGGGCCAGAAGATGCTCGCCCCGGGCGAGGGCCTGCTCGCTTTCGACCTCGGCGTGGAAACCGGAGTCGCTGGTGCCTGCGTAGCCTCGAAGACCTGGATGCTGTGGTGGCGGTACTGAAGGGCTCCGGCGATGGTGCCGCCGGGACGTCGGGCGATGAACCAGGCGAGCGTGCGGCGGAACCGGGCGGCATGCAAGCAGAAGACGCGGCCGTTGACGGGAGGGATGGCGTCCGGGCGTTTGTGGGCAGCGCAGTAGCGGTTCACCCAGGCGATGAAGTGGTTGAGATTCTCGTTGGTCTGCCCGGTGGTCAAGGCGACATGGCCGCGCCCGTGGTGGCGGCCGGGGCCGTGCGCGAGGCGTTCGAACAAATAGGGGCCGTCGGGCGGTTGGAGGGTTTCGAGCACGGTGACGGCGCGGCCCCAGGTACGCGGGCCACACCGAAACCGAGGGAAGATCCCGCGACACAAAATGCACCGCCCACATCGCTCCACGCAGCACCAGCGGAACGTACAGCGGTCACTGACCGGCTATGCACAAATCTGGATCGCGTCGATCGACTCCAGCGACACGAACCCGGCGATCTCGATGGCCTGCGCGGTGGGCAGGGGCAGGTTGTTCAGCTCCCGGTCGCTGATCGGGACGACCTGGTCCTTCGCGTACCCGTAACACGGACGCGGCCGCGGCGGGCTGCGGGCAGAACCGGCTGGCGAACTCCTCGCGGACACCGGGCGTGCGGAGGAAGAGGGCGCTGCCCTCGAAGAACCGCGCCTTGTTGAGCTCCAGGGCCAGGACGTGTCCGGCGTACACGTTCCTTGACCTTGTCCACGACGCCAGCCGGGCGCCGTCGCCAGAATTCTGCTCGGCTACGTCGGTGTGCTGCGCTGACTGAGCACCACGTGGCCCGGTCGGCCGAGCGAGCAACCGCCGATACTCCTGAGAACGCGCAGCGCCGATCAGGGTGACGCTTGGCGCCAGGAACGCAGCCGCTCGGCGACCCCGTACGAGTCCAGCCGCAGCCCTCGGATGTCGTAGATCAGTTCCCGCCAGAGCTCAAATTTGGTGTCCACACGTTCTCCGGAGGCCTCCAGATAGGCGATGGCGACGCCGTATCCGTAGACCTCGTTGCGGGCCGGGAGCGGGCGCAGCAGCACGCACTCCTCCAGCATGACCGCAGCCCGCCAGAAGGCGTCGGGATGGTGCTGATCATGCCGGGGCGGATCGACCCGGTGGCGCTGGGCCAAGCCGACGAGCACGGAGAAGTCGTTGACGGTCAGGTCGTCCCGGAGGATCTCTTCCTGGCGTTCGAGGAACCACCGGTAGTCGACGTACACGACGGGAGGCACAGGTCAGGCCGCCCGCGAGGCGTCGTGGGCGACGGACGGCAGACCGCCGAACTCGGCGTCGAAGGCATCCATGACGCCGGGCTCGCTGATCGCGCGGCGGAAGGCGGCGGTCGCAGTCTGCAGGGCCCGCTCCTGTTCCTTCTCCCCCGCCACCTTGGCGAGGTAGGCCTTGACGGACAGACCTTCGGCAGCGGCGAGGCCCTGCAGGGTGTCCCTGGTGCTCGTGTCGACCTTGACAGTGGTTTCAGCCATACCCGAAGTATCCCGCACGGTATACGCGCCGCGCTACCTCCTCCGCTACTCCGCCCGCACACGGGTGGCACCGACGGATTACGTCGAGGGCGTAGGCGTGCTCGCTCGTGCTGAGAGGCACAGCCAGGCGCTGCGCGGGCTCCGCCCCGGATTCTTCGCCGCGGCCTTCTTCTCCTGCGACCCTTGCACCTCACCAAAGCAGGTGTTCATGCCATGGCGCTCGTCAAACTGCTGGTAGTGGATCAGCAGGCCCCGTAACTCGCCGTCGTACACGCCGGCTGTTCTCGCGTCCCGCTGCATCGGGCAATGTCAGTGGTGGCAGGCAGGATGGCGGTCATGACCACACCAGCTGCAGTGATCGTGGATGCCGCCGCCCACGCACAAGCGGTCGAGGACGCGGTGAAAGCGTCGGCCGCCTACTACGCGTGCGACACCTCAGTACTGGACGACGACTCCTACGACCGGCTGGTGCGCGGCATCGCCTCATGGGAGGCCGACCATCCCGAGCAGGTGCTGCCCGACTCGCCGACGGGGAAGGTCGCCGGTGGCGCCGTGAAGGGCGATGTCCCGCACACGGTGGCGATGCTGAGCCTGGACAACGTGTTCTCCCCCGAGGAGTTCACCGCCTGGACCGCCTCCCTGGCCCGGCGCATCGGTCACCACATTGGCCGCTTCAGCGTCGAGCCGAAACTGGGCGAGCTCGCGGTTGCGGCCCGCTACACCAGCGGCCGCCTGAGACAGCTGATCACCCGTGGGGACGGCACGTCCGGGAAGGACGTTTCGCACGCCATCGGGACCATCGAGGGCCTGCCCGAGACACTGGCCGAGCCCGTCACCGTGGAAGTCCGCGGCGAAGTCCTCATGACCACCGCCCAGTTCGAGCACGCCAACGCCGCGCGCACCGCGCACGGCAGGCAGCTGTTCGCCAACCCGCGCGGCGCCGCGGCCGGCACCCTGCGCGCCAAGGAGCGCGCCTGCACCGCGCCGATGACGTTCTACGGCTACGGCCTGCTCCCCCTGCCCGACACCGAGCCCGAGCTCGCCGCCCTGCTGGGTCACAGCGCGCACAGCGACCGCATGGCCCGGGCCGGCGAGCTCAGGGTCAACACCACCGCCACCACGGCGGTGCCCGGCATCACCACGATCGACGGCGCCACCCTCCACAACCCGGCCGACGTCACCCGCCGGCGCCCGCTGCCGGTCCTGGAAACCGCCGTGATCAACGACAGTGACTACTGCGCGGCCCAGACCTGCGGCTCGGAAGCGGGCGCCACAGGGATACCCAGCGGTGTTGCCGGGGAGTATCTGTGGTGACTTACCTGATCGCGCTCACGCTCTGCCCGGTGCTGTACGGAGCCGTGGTGTACGCCGTGCGCAGATGGGAGACCCGGGCACCCCTGCCGGTTCCCCCTCTCCCTCAGGAGCTGGCTGCGGCTGTGGTGAACCTGCTGCTCGGGAAGGGCGAGGTGACGCCGAAGGCGATCGAGACGGCCGGCCTGGAACTCGTGGAGGCGGGCCGGCTGCTGCTCGAGCGGAAGCCTGACGGCACGCCGACGGTCCGGCTCGCACTTCGGACAGACGGCAACCAGCGCCTGCGCCCTTTCGAGCAGCTGCTGCTCGATCGTGTCCGTCACCGCTGCCGAGGCCAGGTCGACCGTGTGCCCCTGGCGGCGCTCGGGCCGGGGGACGGCGACGAGTACTGGGTGTGGTGGCGGAGCTTTCAGTGGAGCGTCCGGGACGAGGCGATGGCCCTCGGATTGATCCGCCCGGCCCGGGAGAAGTCCCTGACTTGGAGTTTGAGGGTCGCCGGGGGCCTGGCGTGGTCGGGCATTCTGTACGGCTGCTCCGGGTTCGGCAGTGGCGTCTTCGAGGTGGCCTTCGACGCGACCGTCGCCGCCGTGCTCCTGCTGATGTTCTGGTTCGAGCGATTCCCACGCAAGTCCCGCCCGCGTCTGACGCCCGCCGGCCGCCGGGCCGCGGCATGGTGGCGGAACTGCGCGAGCGCCGCCGCGCATCGGCTTCCGGACCGGCAAGTGGGGGCGAACGGCCCCGAGTCGGCACTGCCCGTTCGCGCGTCCCTCCGCATTTGGTCCTCTTACGGCAGGTCGTGGCACGTCGTCGATACGGCTCCGCTGGACCCACCGCGCTGGGGCCACCTGTGGCAGCTCGTCGCCCTGGCCCTCACCGTTGGCGCCGCGACAGCGGCAACGGCCCTGACCGTACGCACTCCCCACGGTGCGGTGATCGACGCCGGCCCGCTGCTCATCGGCTTGCTCCTGACGGGTCTCTGGCTGCCCGCCCACCGCCGAATCCAAGGCGTTCCGGCCGAGTTGGCCTTCCGCGGTGCGATCATCTCCCGTTGGGACTACACCACGCACTACGACGATCCGCCGACCGTCATCACACATTACTGCTGCGCGGTCGAGCACCCCGAGTCCCGCAGGGCGTGGTCCTTCGAGGTAGCCGAGTGGCATCGGTCGATGTTCTCCGGGGATTCGAACTCCGAGCTGGCGAACCGCTTCCGGGTGGGGGACGTGGTCGACGTGCACTGCAGTCCGCGTCGACGCAAGGTGCACAGCATCACCGTGGTCGAGGCGGTGCCACGCTGAGCGGCCGGAGAATCGCGCCGTCAAGACCTGGTGTTCCGCCAGACGGTGAACGTCCGTGGTCGGTCCCGGTGACGCGGGCGGACACGACGCCGTGACGGCACACGGGAGGGTGGGCCGGAGGGGGCTTCCACCTTGATCGTGGACACCGGTTGTCATGCAGCGATGGCCAGCGTAGTTGATCCCTGTTCGAAGGCGACCGGCGCGAGGTAGGCGATCGTGGAGTGCCTGCGCCGGTGGTTGTAGAAGCCGTGCTGGCGGAAGACTGCGAGGCGGGCGGCTCGTTCGGTCGGCCGGCCACGCCGGTCGGGAAGGATCTCCCGCTTGAGAGCGGCGAAGAACGACTCCGCGGCGGTGTTGTCCGCGGAGTGCCGACCGCTCCCATGGATCGGAGGATCCCGGCCCGGTGGCAGGCGTCGGGCGAACGCCTTCGGCCCGTAGTGAGCGGAACGCGACCCCTGTTCATGATCAAAGGCTTCGACGACCTTGATCATCAGGTGTCGCGTCTCTTGTTGCCGAACTGGGTCAACCGACCGCGCCTGCGCGTACTTCTCTGTCAAGTTCAGCGTGTTGAGCCGCGCCGGCCGGCATCTCGCTCGCGCCGAAGGCGGGGCCCCGCACCTGGCTCTCGGAGGGGAACCGACCGGGTTTTGGCTCTGCGCATCGGACATGGCCATCTTCGCAGGCCATGTACTACCGGCCTTGTGGGTCGATGCGGTGACCAACCAAGAAGGCGGCGATACCGCTTGCTGTGGCGTCGAGAGGTCAGACGCGGAGCAGGTCGGTCGAGACCGCCCACAGGCGCTTGGCGGTGGCGGGATCGAGCGCCCATTCCTTGACACCGTGCGGATGCTGCGCCAGGTCGGCGTCGTTCGTCACGGTGTAGGCCTCTTGTGAATCGTCGAGGTAGTGGCCTCCGGAGTGCGCGAACTCCGGGGCGACGGCCGCAACGATGCTGGTGGCAGCCCCCTGCTCCACCGTTTTGTACGTGAAGACTCCGGCGGCTTCGGCCGCATCGAGCGACTCCTTCTGTTGCGTGGTGAAGTTCCGCTGCAGTCCCGTCGCGACACCGCCGGGGTTCACCGCATTGGCGATGATGCCGTCCGACGCCCAGAGGCGACTGGCCTCGACGGCGAATAGAGAGTTCGCCGTCTTCGACTGGGCGTAGGCGATCTGCGGATCGTAGCTGCGACGCTCGAAGTGGAGGTCGTCGAAGTCGATGCCGGCACGCATGTGCGCCGTCGAACTGACCGAGACGATTCGTGCTCCGTCGCGATCGGCCGCTCCCCGGGCCAGGGCGTCATGAAGGCCGACGGCGAGGGCGAAGTGGCCAAGATGGTTCGTCGCGAATTGCAGCTCCCAGCCCTCACGTGTGCGTTCGAGGCCACCAGTGACCACGCCCGCATTGTTGATCAGCAGGTGAAGCGGGCCGTCCCACGCGTCAACGAATCGCGTGACGGAGGTCCTGTCGGCAAGGTCGAGCGGGACGGATCGGGGCCGTATCCCTCTGGTCGACTTCTCGATCGTCTCGGCGACGGCGTCCCCCGCCGTCGCGTTCCGGACAGCGAGCGTCACCTCCGCCCCGGCAGCGGTCAACGCGCGAGCCGTCTCGATCCCGATTCCGGAGGAAGCTCCCGTCACGATCGCGCGGACGCCGGTGAGGTTGACGCCCCGCAGTACCTCGTCCGCGGTGCTGGAGGCGGTGAAGGGCGTGGAGATGGGTTCGCGAGCAGTCATGGCGGTGACTATACTTACTAGTCTTGATTTGTATAGTAAGACTCTCGCTCGTATGCTCGGTCCATGAACAGTCCCGCTGCCAGCCACCCGCCGTCGACAGTCGCCGACATCGACCGTCGGACCATGGTTCTGGACTCCGCCATGGTCACGTTCGCGCGATTCGGTTACCGGAAGACCTCGATGGAGGAGGTGGCGCGGGCGGCGGACATCTCCCGGCCCGGGCTCTACTTCCTCTTCTCCTCGAAGGAGAGCCTGTTCCGCGCCGCCGTCACCCAGGCATTGGAGCGCGACATCACAGCGGTCGAACACGTCCTGGCCGACACCGGCCGACCCCTTGCAGAGCGCCTCCTCAATGCGTTCGACCAGTGGGCGGGCCGCTACATCGGCCCGCTGACACGCGATGTGGCGGTGGTCATCGAGGACAACCCCGGCCTCCTGAGGGAGATCGTCGAGACCATGCCGCAACGTTTCGAGCAACTCATCACAGACGCGATCGCCGTCGAGGCAGGACAAGCGGCGGCCCGCCAAGTCGCCCAGACGATGATCAGCGCATCGACCGGCCTCAAACACCAGGCCGCATCACGGGACTTCTACCTCGAACGACTGGAGGTCGCCATCGATCTCCTGATGCGCTGAAGACGCTTACCGAAGCCGCGGGAGAGAGCCCGGCCGAACAGCCAGGTCCGCCCGGCCGGCCAGAACTGGCACCGATACCCTGCCACCCGACGATCCTCCGGTACCCGGAACGTACGTCAAACCGGCACGTTTCCAACCCTGTTCGATCCGCTTCAACACGTCGACCCGACAGGGAAGATGACGCAGGCGATCAGCTCATCTCGCCGGCTGAGAATGCATCAGCCCTGCCTCTACGGGCAGTTTCGGGGCTCAGCATGCGAAGCCGTTCAGCGGCGGCCGTCGAACCGGTCGTCGTCCGTGTCGGTGGGCAGGGTGTCGAGTTGGTCGGGATCGGCCAGTTCGGTCAGTCCGTGGACGGCGGCGTCCATGCGGTCAGGGCTGTCCATTCCCTCGACCCAGGTGACCATCTGACCTTCCAACTCGGGGTATTCGCCGACGTGGTGCACGAGCTGCTGTTCGTAGAGCTGGGCCACGGGAGCGGCGCGCAGGCGTTTGCCGACCTTGGCGGTGACCTCCAGGATCATGGGCATGAGGAGCCCCTTGGTGACGCCCTCGCGGCGCAGCTGCTCCCATGCCTGGGTGACGATCTGCCGCGCCATGTCTCCGCCGTAGTTCTTCTCGACCACGATCGCGTCGGCCTTGAGTTCGAGGGCGAGACGGCATGCGGCCAGACCCCAGTCGTTGGCGCCCATCGATCCGGATCGGTCCGCCAGGACGTACAGCTGTCGGTCGAAGTCGCGGCCGACGCCGATGACGCACGTCTCGCCGCCGACGGTGGACTCTCCGCCGGCGGGGTCGACGGCGACGACGATGCGCGCCATGTCGGGGCCGGAGAACTGGACGGCGTTGATACGGGCGGTCTCTCTCCACTCCCGCCTCCAGACGCCTCCCTCCGGCGGACCGGGCTTCTGCAAGTAGAGGGCGGCCCAGGGTCGACGTGATCGGCGAGGTGGATCAGGGTGGCCTGCGGGTCCATGCCGAAGGCATTCGAACGTGCCGTATCCGACGACCGGTGTGACCTCGTGGCCTGCCCGGGCCGACCGGGCCGAGCTGGTGGACAGGGCCAGCTCGGCCGGGTCGCTCACGCGCTCGCGGAGCATGGCGACTTAGGCGCTCACACGCCGCTCTTGTTGAGCAGCTCGATCAGGGTGTCGGCTGCGGGAGCGGAGGAGGCCGGGTTCTGCCCGGTGATCAGCAGACCGTCCTGGAGGACGTAGGGCTGCCAGTCGCCGGTCTTGGAGTAGACGCCTCCGAGCTTGGTGAGTTCGTCCTCGACCAGGAAGGGGACGACGTTGGTGAGCTGGACGGCCTCTTCCTCGGAGTTGGCGAATCCGGTGACCTTCCTGCCCGAGACCAGCGGGGTGCCGTCCTCGTTGACGGTGTGCCGCAGGACGCCGGGTGCGTGGCACACCAGGCCCACCGGCTTGCCGGAGCGGAGGGTCGTTTCGATCAGCCGGGCGGAGACGGTGTCCTCGGCCAGGTCCCACAGCGGTCCGTGCCCGCCGGGGTAGAAGACCGCGTCGAAGTCGCCGGCCGAGACCGAGTCGAGGCGCACGGTGTTCGCCAGTGCCTTGGTCGCCTCCGGGTCGGCCTCGAAGCGTCGGGTGTCGTCTGTCTGGAAGCCGGGCTCGTTGCTCTTGGGGTCCAGCGGCGGCTGGCCGCCCTTGGGCGAGGCGAGCACGATCTGCGCGCCGGCCTCCGCGAAGCGGTAGTACGGCGCCGCCAGCTCCTCCAGCCAGAACCCGGTCTTGTGGCCGGTGTTGCCCAGCTCGTCGTGCGAGGTGAGAACAATCAGAACCTTCATGACAACACTCCTATTGAGTAGACCAGTCTACTATTCGAGGTGAAAAGACCCCCCATGACCGGGGCAGGCATGGGGCCTAAGCCTTCTACAGGTGCAGCAGCCTGCGCGTTACCGCTGTCACGCTGTCGAGCGGCGCCAGACTGCGATGGATCTTGCACATGACACTCGCGCCGAGCCACATGTCGTACAGGGCCTGCGCCACGTCACGGGGATCACCATCGACCGAGAGAGAGCCGTCCTCCAGGCCGCTGACGATGGTGCGCGCGATGCGGTCGACTATGGCACTCGTGCCCTCTTTCAGGGCCAGGCGCATCGACTCCGACAGGTCGGCGACCTCGGCGCCGAGTTTCACGGCCAGGCACTTGCCCTGGCACTCCTCGACGCTTTGCGTCTCCCGCCACTGCTGCCAGTAGGCCATCAGCCGCTCGGCCGCCGACCGGCCGGACCGGGCGAGAATGCCGTCCATGTCCGCGAGATAGTCCGCGAAGTAGCTCTTCAGCATCGCTTCGCCGAAGGCGTCCTTCGAGGCGAAGTAGTGGTAGAAGGATCCCTTCGGTACGCCGGCCTCCGCGAGCACCTCGTTGATGCCGACGGCGGAGTAGCCCTTGTGGGCCATGATCCGCTGGGCGGTGTCGAGGATGTTCCGACGGGTGTCCGTGTTGCGCGTGGTGACCGGCATGCGAGAACGCTAACATTCGAGTAGACCAGTCGTCTAGGCCGTGCCCGGTCGGGATGTTTCCGTTGGGGCCGCTCGCCGAGCTGGTCAAGGCCGGGTGGGATCAGCGATGACGCGTCGGCAGGCACGGTCTTCCAGTCAGGTCACGGGGCGTAGACAACTCCACGATCTTGAAAGCCCGTACCTGTCCTGCTCGCCAGGAGCCGTCAACCGGCAGAGCTAGGACCCTGGTCCGACCGTCGGTTCTGCAGAGGACCAGCAGGGGACCAAGCTAGCGGCGGCTCGACACGTCGTCCGAGGCCGATCTCCTCCGCCTCGCCGTTCGTGCCCATCGCGAACACTCCGCTCGGGATGCCCGGAAGCGGCCCCGGTGATGGAGAAGGCGGTGCCCATACCCACCTGCTCATGGCCGACGGCCCGGTGACCTGGGCACAGATACCCAACGGCGGCGCCGACGTCGGCTGCTTCACCGTCCACGAGAGCGCCACCGCCTATGTCCTGCATCCCGAACGCGGAGCCATGGGCCACGCCCCGGGCGTCTAGCTCGTACGCCGACAGGTCGAAGACAGGGGCCGCATCGTCCTCGATTGACCTCACGGCCACCTGCGGTCCGCCCATGACCACTTCGCCTGACAGCCAGTCCCTCTTTCGTCCGGGCGAGCGCGGTGCACTGCTGCGTGCATTCTCGAACCAGCGGGAGTTGCCGCTGCTCACGGTCCCGCGGCTTCACCGACGCTCAGGCCGCACAGCGCACGACCGTGAGCGCACTCACCCTGGGCGGCATGCGCCGCCGGGTGAACCGTAAGACTGGCAAGGCCACCATCAAGACGGTCTACGCGCTCACCAGCCTGCCCGCCGCCCCGGCCGCCCCCGCCCAGCTCGTCGCTCTCATCCCTGGCCACTGGACGCGGTCGCCGCGGCCTGCTGCCTACGGGGCAGGTCGGCGCGCGCGACGCCGTCGGGGGCGCGGTCGGCTTGGCCGAAAGCGCGGTCCCGAACGTTGTCTGTGTCTGGGCTCAGTCATCCGTCGCGGTTGGTGCCGATGAGGACGAAGGCCATGGTGACCGGTTTGTCACTGCGGTTGCGCCACGCGTGCCTGGTGCCGTTCTGGATCACGATGTCCCCAGCCGAGAGGTGGGTGCAGTGGCCGTCGTCGAGTTCGAGGACGATCTCGCCCTGCAGCACGAGGCCGTAGTCGACGGTTGGCGTCGTGTGCATGCCGTCGGGCTCCATGAGGTCCGCGATGCCTGGCGAGTCGGCGCGTTGCTCCTGGTCGAAGGCGATGGGATCGAACGACGGCTCGGTCATGGCGGTGTCCGGCGGGAAGGTCAGCACGATGAACCGGGTGCCGCCGGGTGCCGGGAGCAGGCTCGTGATCTTCGGTGTGGGGTCCTCGCCTGTCCGGCTGACCGGTTCCCCGGGCTCGGTGGCCCAGGGCAGGCGGGACACCCAGCCCGGAAGGCTGGTGAACTCACGGCTGCGTGGGATCGGGCCGTCGCTGGTGACGACCGACCGGCCGTTCGCGTGGTGGCCGGTGACGACTCTGCGCATGTGTCTCTCCTTGGTCGGACCCACGGAACCTCTCGAATGCGTCGGGTCAGTCGGGCCGAGTGCCGATGGGTACGGTCGGGGTCTCGAGTGCGGTGGCCCAGGCGTCCAGGACGTCCGTCACCGTGTGCGCGGGCGCCCGGAGGAGCGCCGAGGCCACGGTGCGGACGAAGACCCGGTGCCGGTCGTCCGTGAGGTATTCCACCGGGGACTTGCCGTCCACCCGCGCGAGCAGCAGGGCCGGCAGGAGCGAGGCGGCTCGTGACTCGAGGTCGCTCAGGGGCTCCCAGTCGACGCACCGGCCGTAGTCCTCGGCCAGCACGCGGGCGGACCGCAGCAGCTCGGCGCGCCGCCCCTGCACCGCCAGGCTCTTGAGCAGCAGATGGTTGACGCAGAAGGCGAGGTCGAAGGCCGGGTCTCCGTACCAGGCGCACTCGGCGTCCAGCAGCACGGGTCCTGACGGGCCGACGAGGATGTTCTTGGGGCTGACGTCGCCGTGGACCAGGGCCAGATGCGTGGTGACCGTGCGGTCGGCAAGTCGCTTGAGGACATCGCTCAGTTCGGGGTGCGCTGCGGCGGTCGCCAGCAGGTACGGCTCGATGCGCAGCGCGTGGAAGTTGTCGTCGGTGGCGAATTCGGTGGCTAGGTCGGCGTCGCCCGCGCTCTTCGCGTGCAAAGTGCCGAGCAGCTCCCCGACGGCCGCCGCGGTCTCCGGCCGCACTTCTGCGGCCAGTAGTTGCGCCTTCCACATGGGGTAGTGCTCGGGCGGTAGGTACGCCATCGCGAAGAGGCCGGCTTCGGGATCGTGGGCCAGCAGTTCGGGCACGTTGTCGGGCCGGTGGCGGGAGGCGAACCGCATCCACGCCCATTCGTAGGCGTTGCGCGAGACCGGTGCCTGCCAGTCGGCTGCGACCTTGAGCCTGGCCAGGGCTCGTTTGACGCAGAGGGAGCCTCCCGGCAGGTCCACCCGCCACAGGTCGGAGGAGACGCCGCCGGCCAGCGGCGTCCAGCGGGCGGTTTCACCGGCGCGGGCGAGTTTGTGCGCGATCAGGAAATCGGTCAGCGCGGCATCCGGACTCGGGTGCGCGGAGTCGGCGCTCATCGCTGCTCCCCCGGCTCCGTCGTCAGAGCGCGTGGGCTGTTGCAGACGTGGGCGGGCGCGTCGCCCGCGAGAACGCGTACGACCTCTTCGGCGGCGCGGCGGCGCAGTTCCGTGACCGAGGCGTCGGAGGAAAAGGCGACGTGCGGGGTGAGCAGTGCTCCCGGCTGCTGGAGCAGTCCGGCGGGGACGTACGGTTCGCTTTCCAGTACGTCGAAGGCGGCCCCGTCCAGCCGTCCGCTGTCCAGTGCCTTGACGACCGCGTCGGTGTCGACAAGGCCTCCGCGGCTGACGTTGACCAGCAGGCCGCCCGGCTTCATCCGGGCCAGTTGCTCGGTGCCGATGATGTGGTGGGTGCCGGGTGTGAGCGGCACGTGGAGGATCACCACGTCGCTGCGGCGCAGCAGCTCCTCCAGGCCGACCAGCTCCACTCCGGGGGCGTTTTTCGGCGGGTGTGGGTCGTGCGCGAGGATCGTGCAGCCGAACGCACCGAGCTTGCGTGCGGTGGCGCGCCCGATGCGCCCGTATCCGACGACGCCGCAGGTCAAGGTGGACAGTCGGCGCAGTCTGGCGCTCGCGGGGTTCCAGTGGCCGGCCCGGACGTCCCGGTCGAACACGGCCAGGCCGCGGGTCCAGGCCAGCACCATGCCCACCGCGTGGTCGGAGACCTCCTCGACGCAGTAGTCCGGCACGTTCGTGACCCACACACCTCGTTCGGTTGCGGTGTCCACGGCGATGTTGTCGAGACCGACGCCGAGTCTGGCGACGATCCTCAGGTCCGGCGACGTCTGGACGGCGGTGGCGGAGACGGGCGCCCAGCAGGTGAGGATGCCGACGGGTCGGTGTTGGGCGACCAGATCATCGATCACCTCGGCGGAGGCTGGTTCAGCGGGACCGGTCACGAGGGTGTGGCCGGCCTCCTCGATGACCGATCGCTCGACGGAGTCGTCGGGCCAGGCGTAGTCGGTGAGCAGCACGGTGCCAGGGCGGCTCGATGGTTTCATGGCAGGTCGTCCTTGCGGAATCGTGCGTCCGATGCGGATGGCCGGGCGTTGCGCCCGGTCACTTTCGGTCAGCAGGGTTGCGTCGCCCGGAGGGCAACCGACGGCATTGTCCGATGAGGCCGGCGGTCGCCGCGGGCGAGGTGGGGAGGGTCACTGGGCTTGGGTACAGGCGCCGGCGTCCGCCGGCTTGTGGTCGGCGAAGGCGTCGCGGTACGCCCCTGGAACGGGTCACGGATATGCAGGGGCATGTCGAATCACTCTGTCACAGCCACGCGATGCTAACGATAGCACTCGCTGTCTCCGACGCGTCAAGAGTCCGGTGTGCGGACTGACCGTCGGCCTGTGCAGCAGGCTCGTCCGAAGCCGCAGAACCCCGTCACCACCGGAAATACGAGGGCAATCGAAGAAATGCGGTGTGCACGTCTTGACGCACCGCTGAGTTCCCCTCATGGTTTCTGCCATCGCCGA
The DNA here is from genome assembly GCF_053596855.1 of Streptomyces sp. NPDC001617. Classification (NCBI taxonomy): domain Bacteria; kingdom Bacillati; phylum Actinomycetota; class Actinomycetes; order Kitasatosporales; family Streptomycetaceae; genus Streptomyces; species Streptomyces sp. NPDC001617. The sequence goes on along the minus strand of NZ_JBSFHA010000130.1, from coordinate 1,486 downwards.
CCCGGTGTCCGGCATATGTCCGTACCGGGTCGAGCCGTCGAAGGCTCCATAGCCACGGATGTCCCCGACAGGCGATGAACGGCTGAATTCCGCATGCGGCGTCCGACCGCGCGTCAGCCCCTTCGCCCCATTCCGCCGCCTGCGGCGCATCGACGCCTCCGGCCGAACCGAGTCCGTGTTCAGCTCACCGCTTCTCGTCGTCGCGATACGGCCCCGTGGCCGCGATGAATCCGCCGTGGCCTGCCGCGACCTATCCCTCCTCTGGAGCCGCAATGACTCACGCAGCCCAAGTCGACACCAATACCGTGCCCGCCGACGGCACCCAAGAAAGCAACCGTGCACCCATTTCCCGGGTCATGATCGCAGTGGGCTTCCTGCTGGTCGTCCTCTCGTACATGGTCAACGCGATGGACCGTCAGGTCTTCCCGCCGCTGCTGCCCAACATCCGTCAGGACTACGGGTTCTCGCTGGAACAGGGCGGGCTGCTGGCGACGAACTTCACGCTCGGCATGGCCCTGGCCGGCCTGCCCGCGGGCTACCTTCTGGACCGCTTCCGACGCAAGACCGTGCTCCTGGTCAGCATCGTGATCTACTCCCTGGGCACGATGGCCACTCCGCTGGCGACCGGCCTCGCCGACATGACGGTGTACCGCGTCGTCTCCGGCTTCGGCGAGGGCATGCAGTCCGCGGCCATCTTCGCCGCGATCGGCGCCTTCTTCGCCCACCGCCGGGGCCTTGCCTTCGGCGTCATCGGGGTCGGCTACTCCGTCGGCGTCTTCATCGCCCCACTCATCGGTGTGCAGCTCATGAGCACGCACGGCACATGGCATGCGCCGTTCTACCTGTTCGGTACGGCCGGACTGCTGATCGCCGCCGCCTCCCTGTTCCTCCTCAGGACCGGACTGACCGAGCACCGCGTCGAGAAGGCCGTCTCGACCAGGACCTACGAGTACATGTCGGCCTCCGCCTACAACCGCAACACCATCGCGCTGGCGATCCACTCGGTCGTCAGCGGTGTGGCCATCTACGGGTTCCTCGGCCTCTACCCGACGTACCTCATCACCTCGTTGCACTACACCTCCGAGCAAGCGGCGCTGGCGATGAGCCTGCTCGGCTTCGGCGGCATGACGGCCGTTCTCGGCGGCTGGCTCGGCGACCGGTTCAACCAGCGGAACCTGCTGATCGGGAGCCTGCTCGCCGTGTCCGTCATCGCCGTGTGCATCTACGAGACGCATGCCGGTGTCGGTGTGCAGTGCGTGTTCGCCTTCCTCATGGGCGCCTTCGGGCTGGGCTTCATCTATCCCAACAGCAACAGCGCGATGCAGCGGGCCGTCCGCCCGGAGCAGATCGGCCGCGCCTCCGGTCTCTTCGTCACCAGCTACTACGGAACGGTTTCCGGCGAGGAAGACGACGGCGACGCTGGCGATGCTGAGCGAGGTCCCCTGCTGGCCGAAGGCGCGGATCGAGGCGTCCAGGCACATCACGA
>NZ_JBSFHA010000129.1:0-22500 GCF_053596855.1 Streptomyces sp. NPDC001617 | reverse complement strand
TCGTGGTCGCCTCCGTCGCCGCGCTGAGCCTGATCGGCTGGGGCACGTTGCAGCTCATCGACATCTTCACGGGCGGCGGCAAGAAGGCGTCGGCGTGACGCCTTACTGCTCGATCTCGTCCTGCTTGTAGCGGGTGAGGTTGAGCAGGACGTCGGACCAGTACGCGAACCGGTCGTGGTCGGCGGCCGGAACGCCGAGGAGGTCGCAGATCACCCAGACGGGCAGCGGGTAGGCCAGGTGACTGCGCAGGTCGGCGGGCTGCCCGTGGGCCACCATGTCGTCGACGAGTTTCTCGGCCGTCGCCTCGATGCCCGGCCGCAGCGTGGCCACCCGCTCGGCGGTGAACCACCGGCCCACCGCACCGCGCCACCGCCGGTGCGCCTCCCCGCGCGCGGGGAGGGCCTTCGCCATGTCGCTGCCGAACACCCCGCCGCAGTCGTCGTCCGCGATCCGGGCCGCGTCGGCGCGCAGCAGACTGCTGAACCTGTTGTCGGAGAGGACCTGCCGGACGTCTTCGTGACGGGTGAGCAACGTGGCCTCGTCCCCGCTGGGCAGGGTCACACGGGCGAACGGGCACCGGTCGTGCAATCCGTCCCACTCGGCGGGCCGCTCCAGCGCCGTGGTGCCGTGCAACGGATACCTCAGGGGCTGTCGGTCCTCGCGCGGGTACATACGCCCTCCTCCGATCCGGTGGTCGCTGCACGATCAGGCAAACCGAGCCCTTAAGGTAAGTCAAGCGCCTGACTTACCTTTGATCAGGTTTCCGGTCCCTCTCACCATCCGTCTCGCACCATCCGTATGGAGGCTCCTTTCATGTCCGACGCTCTTCCGAGACCTGCGAGCGCGGGCGATCCGGCCACGTCGCAGTCCGGTGCCGTGGTGGCCGTACTGGCCTTCGCCGGCATCGTCGTCTCGCTGATGCAGACGCTGGTCATCCCGATCGTCCCGGAGCTGCCGAAGCTGCTGGACGCTCCCGCGTCGGACACCGCCTGGGCCGTGACCGCCACGCTGCTGGCGGCCGCGGTGGCGACACCGGTGGTGGGGCGGCTCGGCGACATGTTCGGCAAGCGGCGCATGCTGCTGGTCAGCGTCGTGCTGCTGGTGACCGGCTCGGTCGTGTGCGCGCTCAGCCAGTCGCTGGTGCCGATGATCATCGGTCGGGCGGTACAGGGGCTGGCGGCGGCGGTCGTGCCGCTGGGTATCAGCATCATGCGGGACGAGTTGCCGGTGGAGCGGCTGGCCGGGGCGACGGCGCTGATGAGTGCCTCGCTCGGAGTCGGCGGCGCGCTGGGGCTGCCGACGGCGGCGCTGATCGCGGACCACTTCGACTGGCACGTGCTGTTCTGGGCCTCGGCCGGCATGGGCGTCGTGGCCCTGGCGCTCGTCGTGCTGTTCGTGCCGGAGTCGAAGGTGCGTTCCGGTGGCCGCTTCGACGTGGTCGGCGGTGTGGGTATGGCTGCGGGTCTGGTGTCCCTGCTGCTCGCGATCTCCAAGGGCGCGGACTGGGGCTGGACCAGCGGCACCACCCTGGGCCTGTTCACGGCGGCGGTCGTGGTGCTGGTCGCCTGGGGCTTCTTCGAACTGCGCACCTCCGAGCCGTTGGTGGATCTGCGCACCACCGCCCGCCGTCAGGTGCTGGTGACCAACCTGGCCTCGATCGCGATCGGTTTCTCGATGTTCGCGATGTCCCTGGTCCTGCCGCAGTTGCTGCAGTTGCCCACCCAGACCGGCTTCGGCCTGGGCAGGTCGCTGCTGACGGCCGGTCTGGTCATGGCACCGTCCGGCCTGGTGATGATGGCGTTCGCCCCGGTGTCCGCCGCCGTGTCCAAGGCGAAGGGCCCGAAGGTCACGCTGATGATCGGTGCCCTGATCGTGGCCTCCGGGTACGGCCTGAACATCGTGCTGATGTCCGAGGTCTGGCACCTGGTGCTGGTGTCCTGTGTCATCGGCGCGGGCATCGGCTTCACGTACGGCGCCATGCCGGCCCTGATCATGGGCGCGGTGGACCCCTCGGAGACCGCCGCCGCCAACAGCCTCAACACGCTGATGCGTTCGATCGGTACGTCGTGCGCCAGCGCCATCGCCGGCGTCATCCTGTCCCAGATGACGATCAGCCTCGGCGGCTACGCGCTGCCGTCGGAGAACGGCTTCAAGGCCGTCATGGCCATCGGCGCGGGCGCCGCCCTGCTGGCCTTCGCCGTGGCGTCGTTCATCCCGCGCCGCCGGCCCGTCGCCCCGGCCGCGTCGGCGCACGCGGTCGCCGAACCGTCGGCCGACGCGTCCACGGTGGGCTGAGCCGCCGACCGCAGATGGCCGCCGGCCCACGGTCGGCGGCCATCAGGCCGGCTTCCTGCGGGTCCGCAGCAGGCTCACCCCCGCCCCGAGCGAGACGGCGCCCATGCCGACGCAGGTGAGGACGCCCTGGGCGCCGTCCACGGCGAAGGGGGCCACCGCGGCGACGGCGAGGTTGAACAGGAACAGGAACCAGAGCACGGGCCGGGACGCAAGCAGGGTCTTCATCGGGATTTCCTCTCGGGAGCAGGTGTTTGACCGTGTGCCAACAACCCTGTCGTCATGGCTCCGCCCTCTCGATGGAGTGCGTGCCCGGATGCCCGGTGTAGCCCGCTCCACCACCGCACGGCCCCTCGTGCTGCGGTATGACGTGCGGCCCGACCCGTACTGCGTTCTCAGTAGCCCCGATTGTCGGCAGCCGCACGACGACGTGACGGCCCCGCCCCGGGAGCCTGGGGAGGCCGAGGCGCTGATCCGCGAGGACCCGGGCGCCTCAGCCCCTTCCGTACGGGAGGCGGCCCGTCTGTGACCCCGTCGCCTTCCCCCGAGGGGGTCGCCCGTGCCGCACCGGACCCGGGCGGCCCTCGCCCGTCGTTCCCGGCGGGCATCGCCCACCATGGCTCGAGGACCCACCGGAGAGACGCGATGAGCATCCCCTGGCAGCGATACGCGGACGAGCATCTGCGCACCGTCGACACCATGACGGCGGCGCTCCTGTTCGCCGCCTTCCTCTTCGGCAGCGAGATCCAGGTGCCCGACGCGCACCACTCGGACGCGGTGGGCCCCACCATCGCCCTGGCGGCCGGCTCCTGCGTGGCCCTGTTCTGGCAGCGCACCCACCCCCGCACGGTGACCGTGGTGACCACGCTGGGCGCCGCCGGTGCCGGCGCGCTGGGCCATCTGCTCACTCCGCTGATCCTGGCCCCGGTCATGCTGGCGCTGCTGCGGCTGTCCGTCGGCACCGACCGCGCGACCACCCGGATCTTCTTCGTCGCCGCCCTCGCCCTGATCGTGATCCCGACCTTCGTGGTCGACCCCGACGACCACCCCTGGCCCCTGAAGACCCTCGGCCCCGCCGCCTGGCTGCTGCTGCCGGTCGCCACCGGCACCACGGTGCGGATGAAGGCCGCCTATCTGGAGGCCGTCCAGGCGCGCGCCGAGTACGCCGAGCGCAGCCGCGAGGACGAGGCCCGGCACCGGGTGGCGGAGGAACGGATGCGGATCGCCCGCGAGCTGCACGACGTCGTCGCCCACCATCTGGCCCTGGCCAACGCCCAGGCGGGCACGGCGGCCCATCTGGCCCGCACCCATCCCGATCAGGTCCAGAAGATCCTCACCGAGCTGGCCGGTACGACGTCCTCGGCGCTGCGCGAGATGAAGGCCACCGTAGGTCTGCTGCGCCAGCCGGACACCCCCGAAGCACCCCTGGCCCCGAGCCCGGGGCTGGACCGACTCGCCGAACTGACCGACGCCTTCGGCTCCGCGGGCCTGAGCGTGAAGGTCGCCACCGAGGGCACGCCCCGACAGCTGTCGCCCGGGGTGGACCTGACGGCGTACCGCATCGTGCAGGAGGCGCTGACCAATGTCGCCAAGCACGCCTCGGCCAGGGCGGCGCATGTACACCTCGCCTACCGCGAGGACCAGTTGACGATCACCGTGACCGACGACGGCACCTCGACCGGCCCCTCGGATCCCGCCCCGGGCCACGGCTTCGGGCTGATCGGCATGCGCGAGCGCGCCCGGTCGGTCGGCGGGGCCCTGCAGGCGGGCCACCGGCTGGAGGGCGGCTTCGAGGTCACGACCCGACTGCCCCTGTACCCCACCGCGCTGTGACGCGGGAGACGACCACCATGAGACGACAGGAACGGACCCCATGACCATCCGCGTGCTGCTCGCCGACGACCAGGCCCTGCTGCGGGCCACGTTCCGCATCCTGATCGACTCCTGCGACGACATGGAGGTGGTCGCCGAGGCGACCGACGGCGCCGAGGCGGTCGACCTGTCCCGCATCCACCGCCCCGACCTGGTCCTGATGGACATCCGGATGCCCGGCACCGACGGCCTCGCCGCCACCACGGTCATCTGCACGGACCCGGCCCTGTCCGGCACGCGCGTGCTGATCCTCACCACCTTCGAGATCGACGAGTACGTCGCCCAGGCGCTGCGGGCGGGTGCGAGCGGGTTCCTCGGCAAGGACGTGACCGCCGAGGCCCTCCTCGACGGCATCCGGACGGTGGCGGCGGGCGACTCGCTGCTCTCCCCGCCGGCCACGCGCGTACTGATCCAGCGGTTCCTGACGACTCCCGTGCGCGGCGCGCGGCTGCCGGGCTCCGCCGATCTCTCCGGGCTCACCACCCGCGAGCGGGAGGTCATGTCGTGGGTGGCCGAGGGCCACTCCAACGAGGAGATCGCGGAGAAGCTCTACGTCAGCCCGCTGACCGTACGCACGCACGTGCACCGCGCGATGACGAAACTGGGCGCCCGGGACCGCGCCCAACTCGTGGTCATCGCCTATCAGTCGGGCCTGGTGCGGGCCCCGCAGCCCGGGGAGTGCTGAGGCTCAGCCGGCGGACAGCCTGTCCAGCCACTGCTCCAGCAGGGCCGACTCGGCGGGGGTGAAGACGGGGGCCTGCGCGGCGCGCAGGCGGGCGGCGAGCGTGGCGGCGGCGACCGGGACGGCCGTGTCCCGGCCGTCCCGGCCGTCCCGGCCGGCCGGTTCCCCGGCGGCGGGCCGCGTGACCGAGCCGAGGACGGCGTCGCGCAGCCGCTCGGCGAACCGCGGGTCCGGGTACTGCTCGGGTCTGGTCAGCATCGACAGGGCCGCCCCGACATTGGCGGACATGACGATCTGTGTGGCGAGGGCGGGCGGGACGGTGAGCCGGCCGGCGGCCGCGCAGCGTTCCAGGATCCCGTGCAGCAGCGCGTGCGCCTCCTGGGCGGCCGCGGGCGGGACCGTGAGCTCGGGCGAGTACATGAGGCGGTAGTGGTTGGGGTGCTCCAGCGCGAACCGCATGTGGTTGTCCCAGCCGCTCCTGAGGTCGGCGACCGGGTCGCCGCTGGGCCGGGCCGCCCGCTTGGAGGCGAGATAGGCCCCGAATCCCCGGTCGACCACGGCAGCGAGCAGCCCGGCCTTGTCCCCGAACAGCCGGTAGAGCATCGGCGCACCCACCCCCGCCGCCTCGCACACCGCCCGCGTGGAGACGTCGGCGACCGACGCCTCGGCCAGCAGGTCCGTGGCCGCCTCCAGGATCTTCTCCCGCGCATCCATGGGGCCACCGTACGCCATTCGTAGCGTCGATACGAATTCTGAGGTACCAACGCTACGAAACCGTGTTATCGTCGATACGAGAAGAACGTAGCAACGCTAACAAAGGATGCGGTCATGACCACTCCACCCCGGACGGACCAGCGCGTCGCGATCGTGACCGGCGGATCGCGCGGCATCGGACGGCAGGTCGCCCAGCGGCTCGCCGCCGACGGGTTCGCGGTCGTCGTCGGGTACGCGGGCAACAAGGACGCGGCCGACGAGGTCGTGCACACCGTCGAGGCGGCCGGGGGCACGGCCTTCGCGGCCCGCGCGGACGTCGGTGACGAGCACGAGGTCGCCGCCCTGTTCGACCTCGCGGAGGCCACCTACGGCGGTGTCGACGCGGTCGTGCACGCGGCCGGGCGGATGCCCCTCGCCCCCGTCGCCGAGCTCGACCTGGGCGAGCTGGACGCCCTGTACCGCACCAACATCCGCGGCACGTTCGTGGTGGACCAGCAGGCCGCGCGCCGACTGCGCCAGGGCGGAGCCCTGGTCAACTTCTCCAGCTCCGTGGTGGGTCTCGCCTTTCCCGGCTATGGCGCCTACGCCGCGAGCAAGGGGGCGGTCGAGGCGCTGACGCTGATCCTCGCGCGGGAGATGCGCGGCCGTGACGTGACCGTCAACACCGTCGCGCCCGGCCCCACCGCGACCGATCTCTTCCTCGACGGCAAGGACGAGGAGACCGTGGCCCGGCTGGCCGCCCAGCCGCCGCTGGAGCGACTGGGGACGCCGAAGGACATCGCGGCCGTCGTGTCCTTCCTGGTCGGCCCCGAGGGCCACTGGGTCAACGGGCAGGTGCTGCGGGCCAACGGCGGCATAGTCTGACGGCCCGGCGCGCCGCGAGAACAGGCGCCGTTCAGGGGAAAACGGCGGACGGGGCGCGTGGCGAGTCGCGACACCGTCGACACCTCACCCTGTGACGCTCCCCCTCATCCCGCCCATGCTCGCCCGGTCCGGCTCCCTGCCGTCCGCCGCGCAGGACGCCCGTTGGGCCTACGAGACCAAGCAGGACGGCCAGCGGGTGGTCGCCTACCTCGAAGGGGACGGCGGCGTCCGGTTGCGTGCCCGGTCCGGGGAGGAGATCACGGCCGCGTATCCCGAGCTGCGAGCGCTCGCCACGGCCCTGGGGGCGACACCCGCGGTGCTGGACGGGGAGGTGCTGGCCCTCGACGAACACGGCCGCGCGGACTTCCAGTTGCTGCAGTCCCGGATGGGGCTGGCGCACGCGCCGGGCCGGGCGGTGCGGCAGGCGGCACAGGTGCCGATCCACCTGGTGCTCTTCGATGTGATGCACCTGGCGGGCCAGGACCTCACTCCGCTCCCGTACGTCCGCCGGCGCGGGCTGCTGGAGGAGCTCGGCCTCGACGGGGCGTACTGGTCGACCCCCGCCGCGCTGGTCGGGCACGGCGAGCAGGCGCTGCAGGCCACCCGGGAGCACGGTCTGGAGGGCCTGGTCTGCAAGCGGCTGGACTCGATGTACGAGCCCGGGGTGCGTTCCCGGGCCTGGATCAAGATCCGCAACATGCGCAGCGAGGACGTCGTCCTGGGCGGCTGGCTGCCAGGAAAGGGGCGGCTGTCGGGGCTGCCCGGCGCCGTTCTGGTCGGGCAGCGGGCGGCGGGGAGGCTGCGGTACGTCGGCGGGGTGGGCACGGGATGGAGCGAGGCCGAGCGCACCGAGCTCGCCGGGCTGCTGCGGGCGGCCGAGACGACCGTGTGCCCCTTCGACCCGGTCCCCGCGGTGCCGGGAGCGCACTGGGTGGCGCCCCGGCTCGTCGGCGAGGTCCGCTACAGCACCCGCACCCGGGCCGGCCTGCTCCGCCAGCCCTCCTGGCTGCGCCTGCGGCCCGACCTGGCGCCCGAGGACGCAGCGGCCGATCTGCCGGACGACCTCGGCTGATCCGTCATGGCCGAGTTCGCCTGCCAACCGGCCTTCGACCACGACACGGACGGCTGCTGCTCCACTCCCGCGATCGGCCCCGACGGCACGGTCAACGGCGGCCTCGAGCCGACTGGTCAGCCACGCGGAGATCGTGCACCACACGGTCGGCATCGGCACAGTGTCGCCTCGTATCTCTCCTCGGCGAAGCCGTCCGATATCACGTTCGACCCGAACGTCTGATCCCACGACGGTTCACCGGCCGGCTCGTTCCACAGCTCCCGGGGTCATGCTGGCTGCGAGAGCCAGGAAGGGCGGACCATGCCGGTCGACGGACGGACCAAACACGGGCGGCTCGCGCGGCGGAGCTTTCTGGCCGCCGTGGCAGCCGTCGGCACGGCGAGTGCACGAGCGACGGCCCGCGGGAACGGGTACGCCATGCCCACCCTCGCCTTCGCCGACCCCACCGTCCAGCGCGGTCTCGGCACCCTGTACGCCACCGCGCTGAAGGCCCTCGCCGACACCCACACCGTCCCCGCCGATCCGAAGGTGTACGACAGGGCGGGGCTGCTCACCTACCCGCCCGGCACCGTCGTACGGGCCGGTGGCGGGTATCCCGCGCCGCAGCGCTGGACGCGGGACGCCGCCGTCAACGCCTGGAGCGGGGTGAGCCTGCTGGCGCCGGCCGTCGGCCGCAACACGCTGTGGTCGGTGGTGGAGCGCGGTCCGCAGGGGCCGGTGGTGCAGCAGGACGACCAGTGGTGGGACCAGGTCGTGTGGATCCCGGCCGCCTGGCACCACTACCGGGTCACGGGTGACCGCGCCTTCCTGGCCCAGGCCTACCGGACCGCGGTCAACACCCTCGCCGCGCGCCGGGCCCGCGACCTCGACGCCTCGTACGGCCTGTTCCGCGGGCCGGGTTTCATGAACGACGGCATCTCCGGCTACCCGAGCCCGCCCGCCTCACCGCGCGTCCGCTCCTCCTTCGTCCTGGACCATCCCGGCGCGGAGGGCCTGATGTGCCTGTCGACCAACTGCCTCTACCACGGCGCCCACTCCGCGCTCGCGGGCATGGCCGACAGTCTCGGCGAGCCGGAGCGCGCGATGTCCCTGCGGGCGGACGCGGAGCGCCTGCGGAAGGCGATCGACCAGCACCTCTGGCGCGAGGAAGCCGGGACATACGCGTACCTCCTCCACGGTGACGGAGCGGTCGACGCCTCCCAGGAGGGCGCGGGCCTGGCCCTCGCCGTCCTGTGCGGGGTGGCGGACCGGGGTCGGGCGCGCCGGATCCTGGCCGGCGCGCACTGGCAGCCGTACGGAATCGTCAACGTCTGGCCGCACTTCCCTCGGTTCGACGACGAGCGTCCGGGGCGGCACAACGTCATGGTGTGGCCGATGGTGCACGGCCTCTACGGCCACGCCGCCGCGAGCGCCGGCCGCACCGACCTGTTCGCGCGCTCCGTCGAACTCCTCGCCGCGCTCGTCACCAACAGCGGCAGCGACTTCTACGAGCTCTACGACTCCATGAGCGGTGCCGTCGACGGCGGCTGGCAGGAGGGAGGCGGCGGACGGGTCGAGCACTTCGTCTCGCAGCCGGACCAGGCCTGGTCGGCGACGGCGTATCTGCGGCTGGTCCATGACGGGCTGTTCGGTCTGGACTTCACCGAGAACGCCGTACGACTGCGGCCGTGTCTGCCACCCCGTTGGGGCCCGGTGAGCCTGCGCGGGCTGCGCTGGCGGCGCATGACCCTCGACATCGCTCTGAGCGGGGGCGGCACCCGGGTGCGGTCGTGCACGGTCGACGGGCGCCCGGCCGAACCGCTGATTCCGTTCGACGGAACGGGACATCACACCGTGGACCTGGACCTGGAGGTCTAGGCCCCGAGGCGGGCCGGGCCTCGTTCCCGCGCCCGATCCCCTGTAACGGCACGCTGCATAGCGTCGTTCCCATGGACACGATCGATACGAGCGGACGGCTCGAAGAAGCCCTGGAACGCGTCCACGCAACCGGACCGGAGCGCCTCGGACGGCTCTCCAACCACGCCCCCATGGTCGTCGAGGCGCTCGCCGCGCGCGGGCAGGCGGGCGCCGTGCACCACTGGCTGGACCTGTACCGGGACCACTTGGAGGACTTCCCGAACCGGGTGGCACCCGTCACGGACGACAACTGGCCCACGGTGCTGGGCGACCGGCGCCGGGTGGCCGACTGGATCGACTACTTCTCCCGGGCTCTCGCCGAACACCCGTGGCAGAGCGTCCTCGCCACATGGTGGCCGCGCCTGCTGCCGGGTCTGTACGGCGGCGCCACGCACACGGTGATCCGGGTCGGCCATGCCGTGCGCACCCTGGAAGCCGGTGAGAACGCACCGCGGCTCACCGAACTCGCGCACGCCCTGGGCTACTGGGGAGCCGCACACCAGACCGTCACGGGCCTCGCCGACCTGCCGGGCGCACCGACGGCAGCGGCTTCGCTCGACGTCGTTGCGCCGATCCCCGCAGGCGTGACCGGCTTTCCCGCCCGACTGGCGGCCGTACGCCGACTCCCGCTCTGGGCACAGGACGTGACCGATCCTGACGCGGCTCGCGAGCGGCTCACCGAGCTGGTCACGGCCGCCGTGCACCGATACGCCAGCCACGGGCACGGCGAGGCGACGATGCTGGTGCACGCCTCGACGGCCCCCAACGCCGTGCTGCGCACCCTGGATTCGCTGCCGCGCGAACTGTGGGCGCCGAGCCTGCACGCGGCCTGGACGGCGTCCGCGGCGGTCACCGCGATGTACGCCCCCGCCGCACCCGTCGTCTACACGCCCCCGGCCCGCCTCACGGCGCAGGAGGTGATGGAGCGCGCCCTCGCCCACGGCGACGAGCACGTCGTCAAGTTCGCCGACACGGCCCTGGACGTGGGCGACGAGAGGGCCCTGGCCGCGGCACAGCGGGCGATCGACATCAGCATTCCGCTGGTCTAGTTGGCGGCGACCAGCGCGTCTCCGAGGGCCGTGCGCGCGTACAGCACGTAGTACCCCTGGCGCCGTGAACCGAGCAGGCCCGCCTCGCGCAGGGCGGTGAGGTGGGCCGACACGGTGGACGGGGCGAGGCCGTGTCGACGGGCCAACTCCGTGGTGGATGCCGGAGTGTTGAGGCCTCCAAGGACGGCGGCGCGCTGGTGGCCGAGCAGCCGGGCAAGGGCCTCGGAAGGGCGCGGGGCGGTGTGGAGACGGCCCATGCCGAGGGCGGGGTAGATGACGGTGGGCTGCCAGGGGCGGGCGAAGCCACTGACCACGTCCGGCCACACGAAGACGCTGGGCATCAGCAGCACACCCCGCCCGTCGGCCCGTTGGGCGTCCGGGAGGTCGCCGTACATCCGCAGGGTGAGGGCGTGTCCGCTCCAGTCGATACCGGGGTGCAGAGCGCCGAGGAGCGCGCCGAGGCCGCCGTCGGCCGCCCGCCGTGAGCGGTGCGCGATGTCGGCCTCCAGGACGGCGCGGTGGCGCGGCCAGTCCGGGGCGAGCAGGGCGTGCCAGGCCAGTTCGGTGAGGTCGGCGAGGCGGCGGACGGTGCCCGCCGGGTCGTCCAGTGCGGCGCGGCCCTGCGGCGACTCGGCGAGGCCCGGGGTGCAGGCGAGCGAGCGGGCCATCTCGGCGCGGGCCAGCGCCGGGTCGGTGGCCCGCATCCGGGCCAGTTCGTCGTCGATGGAGGGGTACGGCTCGTCGGGAGGCGCGCCCAGGAAGTCGGGGGTGTAGCCACCGGGACGCGGGACGAACAGCCACAGCGGTGAGAGGTCCAGTCCGTCCAGCGTGCGGCCCAGGCGGCGTAACCAGGCGCGGTGGTAGCCGTGCCGGGCCGGGCGGCGCAGCATCCGCAGGGCCTCGTGGGTCTGGCACAGGGGCGAGATCGCGAACCGGCAGCGGGTCAGGTCGGCGGCGCCCAGGTGCAGGGTGAGCGGCAAGGCGGCCTCCGTGAGCGGTGCGGGACCCATTCGGTCTGGATCGAAACAGTAGAGGCCCGTCGGTGGGCCGAGCACGCTTGCTGCCCTCGATCACCGACCCCGGAGGACAGCCGAGAGATGGGCAGCGTACGTCCGGCCGCGTGGCGCAGGGCCGCCGTCGTCGCGGCACTGATGCTGGCGGCGTTCACCTTCAACACCGCCGAGAATCTGCCGGTGGGCCTGTTGTCGTTGATGGCGGCCGACCTGGGAGTGTCGCTCGGGGCCGTGGGCGCGCTGGTCACCGGGTACGGCCTCACGGTGGCCGTGGTGTCGCTGCCCTTCGCCCGGGTCACGCGGTCCCTGCCGCGCCGCCATCTGCTCGCGGGGCTGCTCGGGCTGCTGGCGCTGGCCAGCTGGGCTTCGGCGCTGCAGAACGTCTCGTACGGGCTGCTGATGGCGGCACGGGTGGTCACCGCGATCGCGCAGGCGGCGTTCTGGGTGCTGATGGGGCCGGTCGCGGTCGGCCTGTTCCCGCCGGAACGGCGTGGCCGGGTCATGGGGTTGCTGTCGGCCGGCGGTTCGCTCGCCACGGTGCTCGGCGTGCCGGGCGGGACCTGGCTGGGCGGTCACGGCGGCTGGCGGGCACCGTTCGTGGTGATCGGCGTGCTGGCGCTGGTGTCCCTGGTGGTCGTAGCCGCTCTGCTGCCGACCTCGCGTCCTCAGGAGAGTCATGCGGCGTACGGCGTCGCTCCGGACCGGCGGCGGTTCCTCCTCGTCGTCTCCACCACGGCGCTGTCGGTGACCGGGGTGTTCACGGCGTTCACGTATGTCGCCGCCCTGCTCCAGGACGTCGGCGGGTTCGGCGAGGGCGCGGTGAGCGGTGTGCTGTTCGCGTTCGGGGCGGCCGCGCTCGCGGGTGTCGCGGTCACCGGCCCGTTTCTCGACCGCTTTCCGCGCGCCACGCTCACCGTGCCGGTGGCCACCCAGGCGACGGCCCTGCTCGGCCTGTACGCCGGGGCGGGCAGCCGGGTGGCCTCGGTCGTGCTGCTCATGCTGTTGGGCGCCTCGGTCGCACCGGTGTTCATGGCGACGCAGAGCCAGGTGCTCCGGGTGGCGCCGGGCCGCACCGAGACGGCACTCGCGGCGAACTCCGTCGCGTTCAACGTGGGGGTGGCTGTCGGGGCGCTCGTGGGCGGCGCTCTGCTGCATGGCGTCGGGGTGCGCGGGCTGTTCCTGGTCGGCGGGCTCCTCTCGGTGGGGGCGCTCGCGATGCCGGTCTGGCCCGCGAGAAGGCTCGTCGCCGTACCGGGACGCCCGGACACGACCGCGGCGTGATTCACCTCCCGAATCGGGCAGTACCGCCCGAGCCACCCCTCCCAGGGGTCTATCGTGTCCGCATGTCCGTCCCCGAACTGATCCGTATCGTCTCCCGCGACTCGCCCATGGCGCTCGCCCAAGTGGAGCGTGTCCGCGCCGAGTTGGCGGTTCTGCACCCCGGTGTGCGCACCGAGGTCGTGCCGGTGAAGACGACCGGTGACAAGTGGATGGGCGTGCTGTCCCAGGTGGAGGGCAAGGGGGCGTTCACCAAGGAGGTGGACGCCGCGCTGCTGGCCGGCGAGGCCGATCTCGCGGTGCACTGCCTCAAGGACGTGCCGGCCGACCGGCCGCTGCCGGCGGGCACGACGTTCGCCGCGTTCCTGAAGCGGGACGACATCCGCGACGCCCTGGTGCATCCGGACGGCCTCACACTGGACGAGCTTCCGGAGGGGACCCGGATCGGCACCTCCGCGGTGCGCCGGGTCGCCCAACTATCCGCCACTCACCCGCACCTGGAGTGCGTGCCGTTCCGCGGCAACGCCAACCGGCGGCTGGCGAAGCTGGCGGCCGGCGAGGCGGACGCGCTGCTGCTCGCGGCGGCGGGCCTGGAACGCATCGGGCGCGAGGACGTGATCAGCGAGGTGCTGTCACCGGAGACGATGATGCCGTCGATCGGCGCGGGCATCCTGGCCCTGCAGTGCCGGGAGGGCGACACCGACCTGATCGACGCGATCAGCGGGCTGGGCGATCCGGACACCCACCGGGAGGCCACCGCGGAGCGGATGTTCTTGCACGTCCTGCAGGGGCACTGCAACAGCCCGATCGCCGGGTACGCGCGCGCGAACAACGGCGGCGAACTGTCGCTGCGGGCCTGTGTGTTCACGCCGGACGGCAAGACCCGGCTGAACGCCCACGAGTGGGCGGGCCGGCTCGACCCGGCCACCCTGGGCACGTCGGTCGCGGTGGCGCTGCTGCGTCAGGGCGCCCGCGAGATCATCGACGGCATCCCCCACTGAGGCGGCCACGGCTCAGGCCGTGCCCTCCTCCGCCTGGTCGCGCAGGAAGTTGCTCACCTGGTGGGCCAGGACGTCCCGGGTCGAGGCCGGATGGGTGCCCACGGGCTCCTCGTGCAGCCCGATGCCGCCGGCCCACAGCCGGCGGTCGGCCCACTCGTCGTCGACCCGCAGCTGGATCTGGATGTCGACCTGGCTGAGGGAGGCCTCCGGGCCGGCCGCGAACAGTACGGCGGTGGCGCGGCGCAGCGGGTAGACGTCGAAGCCCTCGATGAACTGCGAGTTGCGCCAGTCGATGAACGCGGCCTCGCCCTCGGGGCCGATCCGCACGTCGATCTGACCGTCCTCCAGGTGGATGGTGGAGTGACCGCTGCCGCGGTTCTCGACCGTGACGCGGACGCTGAAGTAGGTGAGCCCGGCGGCCGCGTCGTCCCGGCCGCGCGGCGGCTCGGTGGCTTCCAGGCGGTGGACGCGGACACGCAGGCCGGCATGCTCGTCGTACTCCTGCCAGTCCCCGACCACGTTCGGCTCGTACACAATCCACCTCTTCGACCTCAGAGAGCTGCTTCCTATCTGTGTGCTCAGTGCACTGTCAAATGAGCAGAATGCGCTGTGGCCAGGGAATTCGCCCCCTTTGATCACTGATCAAGCCGTGCGCAGGAACAATCGGCGAAATGTGCCACACACGCGTGTGAGGGTGCGTGCCGCACATCACGTTCCGGGCGGTGTGATCAGCGGGCGAGTCGGCCGAGGAGCGAGGAGGCGGCGGCGATGCCGAGGGCGGCGGCCACGAACAGCACGGCAAGGTCGAGGGCCACGTGCGCGTGCGTGCCGAGGAGGAGTCCGCGCAGGGCGTCCACCTGGTAGCTGAGCGGGTTGAACGTGCTGATCGCCTGGAGCCAGCCCGGCATGATCGACAGCGGGTACAGGGCGTTGGAGCCGAAGAACAGCGGCATGGTGATGGCCTGTCCGATGCCCATCAGGCGGTCGCGGCTGAGGACCACTCCGGCGATCGTCATCGACAGACAGGAGAAGAAGGCGGACGCGAGGACCACGATCGCCGCGACGCCGAGCAGCTTGAGCGGGTTCCAGGTCAGGGCCACGCCCATCAGTGCGGCGATGACGATGACGACGACGGCCTGGATCAGCGACTTCACGCCGGCCGCGAACGCCTTGCCGGTGATCAGCGCCGAGCGCGGAGTCGGGGTCACCAGCAGCTTGTTGAGGATGCCGGCGTCACGCTCCCAGATGATCTGGATGCCGTAGAAGATGGCGATGAACATCGCGGACTGGGCGATGATTCCGGGAGCCAGGTAGTCGACGTAGGGGATGCCGCCGGTGGGTATCGCCCTGATCCGGGTGAAGGTCTGACCGAAGATCAGCAGCCACAGGGCCGGCTGGACCGCGCGGGTGTAGAGCTCGGTGCGGTCGTGGCGGAGTTTCTGCAGTTCGACGGCGCACATCGCGACCACCCGGGCGGGCAGCAGCCGCCAGCCCGCGCGGGGCTGGGGAGGCTGCAGGAGGAGGTCGATGCCGTCGGTGCGGTCAGCCGACGCGGTGGGCGGTGCGGCGGGTGCTTCGGACATCGCGGAAATCTCCTGACTTGTCGTCGAGACCGCTGCCGGCGACGTCGCGGAAGACGTCCTCCAGGGTCGGCAGGGTGTCCGTGCCCCGGCGTTCGGCGAGGCCCTGGCGCAGCTCGGCCGGGGTGCCGAGGGCGCGGACACGGCCGCGGTGCATCAGGCCGACCCGGTCGCAGTACTGGTCGGCCTCGTCCATGTAGTGGGTGGTCACCAGGACGGTCATGCCGGTGGCGTTCCGTACGGCGTTGATGTGCTCCCACACGCCGGTGCGGGCGATCGGGTCGAGGCCGATGGTCGGCTCGTCGAGGATCAGCAGCCGGGGGGCGCTGACCAGGGCCTGGGCGAGTTCGAGGCGGCGGACCATGCCGCCGGAGTAGGTGCCGGCGAGCCGGTCGGCGGCGTCGGTGAGGTCGACGGCGGCGAGGGCCTGGCCGACACGTTCGCCGCGTTCGCGCCGGGAGACGTCGAAGACACGGGCGAACAGGGCGACGTTCTCGCGTCCGGTGAGCCCGGCGTCGGCGGACAGCTGCTGCGGGACATAGCCCAGCAGGCGGCGTACGGCCATACGGTCCTTGGCGGTGTCGTGGCCGAAGACACCGACCATGCCGGCGGGGACCGGCAGCAGGGTGGTGATACAGCGGATCGCGGTGGTCTTTCCGGCGCCGTTGGGGCCGAGCAGTCCGAAGACCTCGCCCTCCCTCACGGCCAGGTCGAGTCCGTCGACCGCCCTGGTCTCGCCGAAGGTGTAGGCGAGTCCGGTGCAGGTGACGGCGTCGACCGTCGCGGTGTCCGCGTCCTTCGTCATGACTCCTCGGCCTCCTCGTGCAGGTTGTCGGCGAGCTTGCGCAGGGCCGGGACGGCCGCCTCGAGCACGGCCCGGTCCGCGTCCTCGAGTCCGGCGAGCCCGTCCCGTACGAGTTCACCGCGCCGTTTGCGCCACTCGGCGAGCCGCGCCTCGGCGGCGGGGGTCGGCATCAGCCGGGCGGCGCGCCGGTCGGCGGGGTCCGTCTCACGGACCAGATAGCCCTGCCGGGACAGCTGGTTGACCAGCGTCGACACCGAATTGCTCGCCAGGTACAGATCCTTGGCGGCGTCCGAGATGCCGATGCCGGGCTGCGCCACGACCAGGCGCAGCAACTCGACCTCGGCGCCGCGCAGTTGCGGTGCGATCTGACGTCGCAGCCGACGCCTGAGGAGCCGCTGGACTCCGATGAGCGCGTCGATGAACTCGTCCGGGAAGGTCTCCGTCGCCACCCTTCGAACGTTACCTCTGTAGCAGAGGTAACGAACCCATGGAACGGTCAAGCGTGACGCGGCACCGCCGCCCGACCACACCACGTCACCGTTATGCCCGTTTTGTTTGGAAGCTGCGACGCCGGGCATCTGCATGGAGTGCTTCGGACAGGAGGCACCTCCGTGGGAACCGCGAGGCCCCGGATGTCTCCGCAGATCCGAGCCCGCGCCTCCCATGGTGTCTGTCCACCCAGCACCGCCTGAGGGAGGTGCGCGCGATGCGCATCACCACCAGTAGCACGAAGCCCCATCCGCACGACGACGCCCCCGACACGGCCGAGGCCTTCGAGCGGCTGGCGCGGCTTCCCGACGGCCCCGAGCGCAAGGCGCTCCGGGACGAGCTGGTCCGGGTCTGGCTGCCCATGGCCGAGCGGATCGCCGTCCGGTTCAAGGGGCGCGGCGAGGCCCTGGAAGACCTGTACCAGGTCGCGGCCCTCGGTCTGGTCAAGGCCGTCGACCACTACGACCCGGCCCGCGGCCACGCCTTCGAGGCGTACGCGGTACCGACCGTCACCGGCGAGATCAAGCGGCACTTCCGCGACCACATGTGGACGCTGCACGTGCCGCGCCGGGTCCAGGACCTGCGCAACCGGGTCCGGCAGGCGGCGAAGGAGCTCTCCCAGACCACCCAGGGCCGACCGCCGACGGTCGCCGAGATCGCCCGGCACGCCCGTATGAGCCAGGCCGAGGTGCGCACCGGCATGGAGGCCCTGGAGTGCTTCTCCGCGCTGTCCCTCGACGCCGAGATGCCCGGCACCGACGGCTACGCGCTGGCGGACGCCATCGGCGGCCCCGATCCGGCGTACGACGTCGTGGTGGACCGGGTGGCGGTCACGCCCTGCCTCCAGGCGCTCCCCGAGCGTGAGCGCACCATCCTCTATCTGCGGTTCTTCGGCGGCATGACACAGAGCCGCATCGCCGAGCAGCTCGGCATCTCGCAGATGCATGTCTCCCGCCTGCTCAGCGGCTGCTTCGCCCAGCTGCGGGAGGAACTGCTCGCCGAGGCCGGCCGGGCGCCGGTCCTTTCATGACTCCGGGGCGGACCGGACACGTCCTTGAAGACGGCCCACCTCTGTTCGGGTGAAACCCGGCCGAGTGCGGCGGAGTGGTGCGGTGCCCAGGTCACGCGTCCGTCATCGTCACTCCACGACCCTGCGCCACCGGGCGCGGCGCCCGTTTCGGAGCCGCCCCCGGGGTACTCGGCAGGCGCACGGGGCGGTTCCGGTTGGACACTGGTGGCAGACCGGTGTCTGCCGGTCGACGAGACCAGGACGCGACTGCCATGAATCACGACACGACACGCCCCAACGGCACGGCCGAGGTCGTCTCCTCGCACTCCGTGTTCGGCGCGCCCTGCTGGGTGAGCCTGACCAGCCGCGACCTCGACGTCGCCGAGGAGTTCTACCGGGCCGTCCTGGGCTGGCGGCTGCGCCCCGCCAAGCTCGGCGACCGCTTCCGGATGGCGATGGTGGACGACACCCCCGTGGCGGGGATCGCCGGCGTGGCCTCCATGTGGCAGATGGCGGTGGCGTGGACGCCGTACTTCGCGGTGCCCAGCGCGGACGAGGCCGTGGCACGCGCCCAGGAGCGCGGCGGTACGGCGGCGGTCGGGCCGATCTCCTTCCCGCCCGGGCGCGCGGCGCTGCTGGCCGACCGGGACGGGGCGACCTTCGGGATCTGGGAGGGCGAGCTCTTCGCCGACTGGGAGAAGTGGCGCGAGGCCGCCCCGACCTTCATCAGGCTGCACACCCGCGACGCCTTCGACGCCGCCATCTTCTACGGCGAGGTCCTGGACTGGGCGACCGAGCCCCCCGGCTGCTGCGAGGTCCGCTACGAGGGCGGGGAGGTGGTGCTGCGCAGCGACGGCGACATCGTGGCGCGCATCACGTCGGGCGCGCTGGGCGCGGCCCCGGACCCCACGATCCGGCCGCACTGGCAGATCCACTTCGCGGTCGAGGACGTGGCCGCCTGTGTGCGGGCCGCCGAACTGCACGGCGGCAGCGTCCTGTCGAAGGGCAGCGACGAGGCCGTACTGCGCGACACCGACGGCGCGCAGTTCACGGTGACCTCGCGCCCGGAGCGCTGAAGCTCAGCGGGCCGGGCGGGTGAGCAGGACGAGGCTGCGCGCCTCGACGATCACCTCCGTGCCCGCCTTGTGCTCGGTCTCGTCCGGGGGTCCCTGCGGCTCGGCGGTGTCGATCAGGGTCGTCCAGCGCTCGCCGTACGCGACGTCCGGCAGCCGGAACTCCATCGGCTCCCAGTAGCTGTTGAGCAGGAGCAGGAAGGAGTCGTCGACGACGGGGCCCCCGCACGGGTCGGGTTCGGCGATGGCGTCGCCGTTGAGGAAGACGCCGACGGAGTGCGCGTCGGCGCGCTGCCAGTCCTCCTCGGTCATCTCCCGCGCGTCCGGCGCCAGCCACACCAGGTCGGGCAGCGGCTGCCCGGCGTGGGTCGGGGTCTCGCCGCGGAAGAACCGCCGGCGGCGCAGTACGGGATGGGCGGCACGCAGTCCGATGACGTACCGCGTGAAGTCGGCGAGTTCACGCTGCTCGTCGGTCAACTCCCAGTCGATCCAGGAGACTTCGTTGTCCTGGCAGTAGGCGTTGTTGTTGCCGCCCTGGGTGCGGCCGAGTTCGTCACCGTGGCACAGCATCGGGATGCCCTGCGAGAGCAGCAGCGTGGCAAGGAAGTTCCGCTGCTGGCGGGCGCGCAGCTCCAGGACTCCCGGTACGTCCGTCTCGCCCTCGGCGCCGCAGTTCCAGGACCGGTTGACGCTCTCGCCGTCCCGATTGCCCTCACCGTTGGCCTCGTTGTGCTTGTCGTTGTACGACACCAGGTCGCGCAGCGTGAATCCGTCGTGCGCGGTGACGAAGTTGACGCTCGCGCGCGGGCGGCGCCTGCTGTGCTGGTACAGGTCCGAGGAGCCGGTCAGCCGGGAGGCGAACTCGCCGAGCGTGTGCTCCTCCGCGCGCCAGAAGTCCCGTACGGCGTCCCGGTACTTGCCGTTCCACTCCGACCACAGGGGCGGGAAGTTGCCGACCTGGTAGCCGCCCTCCCCCACGTCCCAGGGTTCGGCGATCAGCTTGACGCGGCTGATCACGGGGTCCTGCTGAATGAGGTCGAAGAACGCCGACAGCCGGTCCACCTCATGGAACTGCCGGGCCAGCGTGGCCGCGAGGTCGAAACGGAAGCCGTCGACGTGCATCTCGGTCACCCAGTACCGCAGCGAGTCCATGATCAGCTGCAGGACGTACGGGTGCCGCATCAGCAGGCTGTTGCCGGTGCCGGTGGTGTCGTAGTAGTGCCCCCAGTCGCCGTCCACCAGGCGGTAGTACGAGGCGTTGTCGATGCCCCGGAAGGAGAGGGTGGGGCCCTTCTCGTTGCCCTCGGCGGTGTGGTTGTAGACGACGTCGAGGATCACTTCGAGGCCGGCCGCGTGCAGCGCCTTCACCATCGCCTTGAACTCGGTGACCTGCTGGCCGCGGGTGCCGTGGGCGGCGTAGGCGTTGTGCGGGGCGAAGAAGCCGATCGTGTTGTAGCCCCAGTAGTTGGACAGGCCGCGGTCCTGCAGCACGCCGTCCTGGACGAACTGGTGCACCGGCATCAGTTCGACGGCGGTCACGCCGAGCGAGGTCAGGTGCTCGATCGCCGCGGGGTGCGCGAGGCCGGCGTAGGTGCCGCGGAGTTCGGCGGGGACGTCGGGGTGGGTGCGGGTCAATCCGCGGACGTGGGCCTCGTAGATGACGCTGTCGGCGTACGGCCGTTGCGGCGGCCGGTCGTCGCCCCAGTCGAAGGCCGGGTCCGTGACCACGCCGAGCATGGTGTGGCCCGCGCTGTCGGAGCGGGACGGGCCGTGCGGGGCGCGTTCGAAGAGGGAGGCGTGGTTGTCGACCTGGCCGTCGACCGCCCTGGTGTACGGGTCGAGGAGCAGCTTCCTCGGATTGCACCGGTGGCCCAGGTCGGGGTGGAACGGGCCGTGCACCCGGTAGCCGTAACGCTGCCCCGGGCCGGTCTTCGGCAGGTAGCAGTGCCAGACGAAGCCGTCGACCTCGGCCATCGGGACGGTGCGCTCGGTGCCGTCGTCCTCGACGAGGGCGAGGTCGACGTGTTCGGCGACCTCGCTGAAGAGGGCGAAGTTGGTGCCCTCGCCGTCGAAGGCGGCACCCAACGGGTAGGGGTGCCCGCTCCACACGGGCACCCCTGCCTTGCGGCGGCGCTTCGCGGTCACCGGGCGACCTCCAGGACGCCGCTCAACGGGCTCGCGAGGGCCGCGGCCGGCACCTCGCGCGGCACCTGGCGCACGGCACGCAGGCTCGGCGCGGGCGCCACCGGGACCAGCGGCACACGCGCTCCGGCGCGGGCCCGCTGCGAGAACCAGATGACCTTGCTGCCGGTGTCCGTGGCACAGCAGCCCCAGCCGTCGCTCATCGCGGCGATGCGCTGCAGACAGGCGCGCAGATCCTGGTCCGGGCGCAGTTCGGAGTCGTTCTCCCCGATGGCGGTGATCAGATGCTGGCCGTTCCACCACAGCTCGATCGAGGTGTTCTTGTCCGTCGCGTGTTCGTCGATGGCCGACAGCAGCAGTTCGGCGCCGCGGCAGACGGGCTCGACCAGTGTTTCGAGGTCCCAGAGCCTGAGGTGTGCGGCCAGGATGCGCCTGACCTGTCCGACCCGCTCCGGACTGACTTCCACGTCGAGGTGGTAGTAGCAGGGCACTGCGGTCTTCATCTTCGTTGGCTCCTCACCGGCGAAGCTCCCGTTTCACCTCGTCCCGGCGGGACGGGCCCCGAACGCGAAGCGTGAGCACTGATCGCTCCTGAGTCACCTCAAGCGTGGGAGTGCTACGCCATTCGTGCAACACGAGCGCACCCCCGAGGTAGTTGAAGATCCAACAAGACGTTGCGTGGCCACGCATGCACCATGTGTGAAGACCCCTCTCCCGTGTGTGTACGACCCGGAAGGTGAACGGCGTCATGCTGCTACCGGCCAAAGCCGAAGTGGCCCGGCAACTGCGGCGGTACCGGGCCTGGGAGCGTGTCATGCTCGCCTCGCCCGCCGATCGCGCGGTGCGGGCCACCTTCGAGGACTCGGGCTACACGCTGTGCGTGCTGATGGGCAAACGTTGTGCCCGCGAGGCCGCGGACGCCGCCGAGCGCTATCTGGGCAGCAGTCTGGTCGCCTATCTCCGGGAGCAGAGCGAGCGGCCCCGGGCAGAGACCGCCTAGCAGGGCGGCACCGGCAGTCCCCCGCGGGGAGGCACCCCCTTCCGGCGCGGCTTGTTCCCCCGATCGGGCGAAGGGTCCGGTCTCGAGCACGGCGGAGGTGAGACCCATGAGTTCGACCCCGACCATCGGGCGCATTCCGGTACGCGACGTCCGCCCGGTCGTGGAGTGCGGCAGGCGTCCGGCGAAGGCGGTCGCGGGAGAGACCTTCGAGGTCACCGCGACCGTCTTCCGCGACGGCCATGACGCGGTCGCGGCCAACGTGGTCCTGACGGACCCGGAGGGCTCGCACGGCCCGTGGACGCCGATGCGTGAGCTCGCACCCGGCTCCGACCGCTGGGGCGCCGAGGTCACGGCCGCCTCCGAGGGCCGCTGGACCTATCGCGTCGAGGCCTGGAGCGACCCGGTGTCGACGTGGCGCCACCACGCCCGCATCAAGGTCCCGGCCGGTATCGACGTCGGCCTGGTCCTGGAGGAGGGCGCCGACCTGTTCGCGCGGGTGGCCGCCGGGGTGCCTGCCGGACCGGGGCGCGCGGCGGTGCTGGCGACGGCGGAGGCACTGCGGGACGACTCGCTGCCGGCCGCCGCGCGGCTGGCGGCGGCGTTGACGCCGGAGGTGGACGCGGTGCTGGCCGCGCACCCGCTGCGGGAGTTCGTCACCGCCTCCGAGAC
>NZ_JBSFHA010000128.1:15585-23631 GCF_053596855.1 Streptomyces sp. NPDC001617 | reverse complement strand
ACCGTGGGCGTGACCTGGGCGTCATCGCTGGTCATTTCGCTTCCCTTACTGGACCGCGGCCGACCGGTGCTCCTTGCGGCGGGGGGTCAGGCCGCGACCGGCTGCTTCGCCTCAGTCGCAGCCGTTGCGGTGTCGTCCGTCGCGCCGGCGGACACGGCGCCCGGCGCCGGCTTGCGCATGCCCTTCAGGGCGACCACCAGGGCGGTGGTGACGCACACGCCGACCGCGATGGCGATCAGGTAGAGGAAGGCGTTGCCGATCAGCGGCACCACGAAGATGCCTCCGTGCGGAGCCCGCAGCGTGGCGCCGAAGGCCATCGACAGGGAGCCGGTGATCGCGCCGCCCACCATCGAGGAGGGGATGACGCGCAGTGGGTCGGCCGCCGCGAACGGGATGGCGCCCTCGGAGATGAAGGAGGCGCCGAGGACCCAGGCGGCCTTGCCGTTCTCGCGCTCGGTCGCGGTGAAGAGCCTGCCGCGGACCGTGGTGGCCAGCGCCATCGCGAGCGGCGGGACCATGCCGGCGGCCATGACCGCGGCCATGATCTTCATCGCGGAGTCGCTCGGGTTGGAGACCGCGATGCCTGCGGTGGCGAAGGTGTACGCGACCTTGTTGACGGGGCCGCCGAGGTCGAAGCACATCATCAGGCCGAGCAGGGCGCCGAGCAGGATGGCGTTGGAGCCGGAGAGGCCGTTCAGCCAGTCGGTCATGCCCTTCTGCGCGGAGGCGATGGGTTTGCCCACGACGACGAACATCAGGAAGCCGACGATCGCCGAGGAGATCAGCGGGATCACCACCACCGGCATGATGCCGCGCAGCACCGCCGGGATGTTGATCTTCTGGATCGCCATCACCACACCACCGGCGAGAAGACCGGCGACCAGGCCGCCGAGGAAGCCCGCGTTGATGGTGGACGCGATCATGCCGCCCACGAAGCCGGGGACGAGGCCCGGCCTGTCCGCCATGCCGTACGCGATGTAGCCCGCCAGAACCGGGACCAGGAACCCGAAGGCCACGGCGCCGATCTGGAACATCAGCGCGGCCCAGCTGTCGGTCTGCGTCCACACGAAGTGGTCCATGACCGACGGCGCCGACTTGATCTTGTAGCCGCCGATCGCGAAGCCCAGGGCGATCAGCAGACCGCCCGCCGCGACGAACGGGACCATGTAACTCACGCCGGACATCAGCCACTTGCGCAGCTTGGTGCCGTAGCCCTCGCCGGAGTCACCGGCACGCTCGACCGGCGTACCGGCGCCTGAGGGAGCGCCCGCGGTCACCTCACCACGCGCCGCTTTGCCGCGCACCTCGGTGATCAGCTCGCCGGGGCGGTTGATACCGGCCTTCACACCGACGTCGACCGTCGGCTTGCCCGCGAAGCGCTCCTTCTCGCGGACGGGGACGTCGTGGGCGAAGATCACGCCGTCCGCCGCGGCGATGACGGCCGGGTCGAGCCGGGTGAAGCCGGCCGAGCCCTGCGTCTCGACGACCACCTCGACGTCCGCCTCGCGGCCCGCGTTCTCCAGGGACTCGGCCGCCATGTACGTGTGGGCGATGCCGGTCGGACAGGAGGTCACGGCGACGATACGGAAGGGGCGCTCGCCCTCGGAGGGGGTGCTCGGCGTCGGGGCGGAGGTGTCCTCGACACTCGCACCGGCCGCCGGGGCCGTACTACCCGCTGCGGCGTCGACGGAGGCCGCCCCCGACGCCGCAGCGGAGTCTTCGGAGGCGCTCGCGGCGCCCTTCGTGCCGTCGGAAGCGCCGTGCGCGCCCTCGGCACCACCCTCGTCGGCAGCCGACCCCTCGTCGGCAGCCGACGCCTCGTCCCCGCGGATCAGCGCGGCCGCGCTCGCCGCGTCCCCCACCGACCGCAGCGCGCCGGTGAACTCGGCGTTCATCAGCTGCCGGGCCAGCGACGACAGGATCGTCAGGTGGGCGTCGTCGGCACCCGCGGGCGCCGCGATCAGGAAGATCAGGTCGGCGGGGCCGTCCGCCGCACCGAAGTCGATGCCGGCGGCGCTGCGCCCGAAGGCGAGCGTCGGCTCGGTGACGTGTTCGCTGCGGCAGTGCGGGATGCCGATGCCGCCGTCGAGGCCGGTCGGCATCTGCGCCTCGCGGGCGGCCACGTCGGCGAGGAAACCCTCCAGGTCGGTCACCCGGCCCAGGGCCACCATGCGCTCGGCGAGGGCACGCGCCGCCGCTTCCTTGGTATCGGCGGACAGGTCGAGATCGACCAGGTCCGCGGTGATCATGTCGCTCATCGCGGGCTCCTTCGCACGCGTATCGCCCGGGGTGTGGGGTGGGCGGGGGTGGGGACGGGGGTGAGGGGGGTGGCAAGAACGTCGGAGCCGGCGGAGGCGGGGCCGGGGAAACCCCGCCTCCCCAGGGCAACAGGGCGGCTCAGGTGACCCTGCCTCCTGTCGGCCGCGGCGAGTAACGGGGAGTCTCGCCGTTCCAGGGCCGAATCGGGGTGCACCGCGGCGCGTGGCGCAGCGGGCGGCGCGACGTGGAAGCGGACGGCGCGCGCCACCACGTGCGCTCTCGCGCCTGGCGCCGGCCGCGCCCCCACGCGGGGCGCCGCACTGAAGCTCGTACAAAGGCTCATGACGCAGGCTCCGTCAGTACGCGATCCACCGGCACCTCGGCCGTCACCGTGACCGCCGCCGGATCCAGATCCCCCGGCGTCGGCATCACGCTGCCGGGCAACTGGACGGCCGCCGCGCCGTGCGCCACCGCCGAGGCGAGCGCCTCCGGACCACTGCCACCCGCGATCAGGAAACCGGCCAGGGACGAATCACCGGCGCCCACATTGCTGCGTACGGCGTCCACGCGCGCGCTGCCGAACCAGGCGCCCGCGCCGTCGACGAGCAACTGCCCGTCGGCGCCCAGGCTCGCGAGCACGGCGCGTGCGCCCATCTCGCGCAACTCCTCGGCCGCCTTCACCGCGTCGCCCACGGTGAACAGGGGGCGCCCGACGGCCTCCGCGAGCTCCTCGACGTTGGGCTTCACCACGTCGGGCCGCTCGCGCAGCGCCTCCAGGAGCGCACGCCCCGAGGTGTCCAACGCGATCCGCGCGCCCCCAGCGTGCGCCCGCGCGACCACATCGGCGTACCACGCCGGCGCGAGCCCCCGCGGCAGGCTCCCGCAGCACGCGATCCACGAGGCGTCGCGCGACTGCTCGCGCACCGTCTCCAGGAGCAGTTCCTGCTCCTCCGCGGACAGCTCCGGGCCCGGCGCGTTGATCTTGGTGAGCACCCCGTCCGCCTCCGCCAGCGCGATGTTGGAGCGGGTGGCTCCCGCCACCGGTACCGGCGCGACCTCGATGCCCTGCGCGTCGAGCAGGGCGGCCACGAGCGCCCCGGGCGCACCACCCAGGGGCAGAACGGCGACCGTGCGCTGCCCGGCGGCCGCGACGGCGCGCGAGACGTTCACGCCCTTGCCGCCGGGGTCCATGCGCTCGCCGGTGGCGCGGATGACCTCGCCGCGGTCGAGGGAGGGGACCTCGTAGGTGCGGTCCAGGGACGGGTTCGGGGTGACGGTGAGGATCATGCGCGAACTACTTCCGTGCCGCCGCGCTCGATGGCGACGGCGTCTTCATGGCTCAGCCCGCTGTCGGTGATCAGCAGGTCCACGTCGCTCAGGTCGCCGAAACGGGCGAAGTGCTCCTGGCCGTGCTTGGAGGAGTCGGCGAGCAACACGACGCGACGGGCCGCGGCCAGAGCCGCGCGCTTGACCGCGGCCTCGGCGAGGTCGGGGGTGGTCAGGCCGTGGTCGGCGGAGAAGCCGTTGGCGGCCACGAACAGGACGTCGGCACGGATCTCGCCGTAGGCGCGCAGCGCCCAGGCGTCCACGGCGGCGCGCGTACGGTGCCGGACGCGCCCCCCGACGAGGTGGAGCTGGATGCCGGGGTGGTCCGCGAGGCGCGCGGCGATCGGCAGGCTGTGGGTGACGACGGTGAGTGAGGCCTCCAGCGGGATCGCGGCGGCCAGCCGGGCCACCGTCGTACCGGCGTCGAGGACGAGCGTGCCATGGGTGGGCAGTTCAGCCACGGCCGCCTTGGCGATGCGGTCCTTCTCGTCGGCGGAGGTGCCCTCGCGCTCGGCGAGGTCCGGCTCGAAGTCGAGACGTCCGGCCGGTATGGCCCCGCCGTGCACCCGGCGGAGAAGGCCGGCGCGGTCGAGGGCCTTCAGGTCCCGGCGAATCGTCTCCGCCGTCACCTGGAACTCCTCTGCCAGCGACACCACGTCCACCCGGCCGCCGTCACGGGCGAGCCGGAGGATCTCCTGCTGCCGCTCCGGTGCGTACATGTCCGTTCACCTCCGGCTTGTGCCCGAACTTGTGGTTTCAGGGGGGAGGCTACGCCCGGATTTCCGGAAAGTAAACAGTTTCGGGCGCCAGGCAGACACAAACGGGCATCACCGGCTCCGCCTTCAGCGGTGACGCTGCGACGTGGTCTTCTGCTGGGCGGCGATGACGGCGGGCGCCAGTTCCCTGCGGGCGGCCTCAGTGTGGTCGGCGGCCCCCTTGATCATGTTGTCGGTCTGAGGGATGTCCGCGCTCGGTGCCGTCGCCGGCGCGGCACGGCTTCTGCGGCCGACAACACGACACCCCGGCCCGGTACAACCCCGGGCCGGGGTGCGCGCTCTGCGTCGGTGGACCGTCTCAGCTCCCGCTCGGCTCCGTCTGCTCGTGCGCAGCCACCCGCCCCGGCAGCGCGAACATCAGCAGGAAGATCAGGCCCATCACTCCCGCGACCCATCCGAGCGCCCCCTGGAAAGCGTCCACGAACGCCGGCCCCACCCGTTCCGGTGCCAAGTGGTCGTCGATCGCGCCGAAGAAGACCACCGACACCAGTCCGAGCCCCAGCGCGTTGCCCATCTGCTGAACCGTGTTGATGAGCCCCGACGCCGAGCCCGCGTGCTCGCGCGGGACGCCGGAGAGCACCGCGTCCGTCAGCGGGGCGACGATCAGCCCCATGCCGACACCCATCACGACCAGCGGCAGCGCCATCTGCCAGGACGCGATCCCGAGCCCGTACCGGTCGGACTCCCAGATGTACAGCAGCACGCCCGCCGCCATCAGCAGCGCACCCGCCTGGAGCACCCGGCGACCAAAGCGCGGGACCAGTTTCTGCACCGACAGCCCGGCAGCCGTGGAGACCGCGATCGAGAAGGGGACGCCCGTCAGCCCCGCCCGCAGCGGGCTCCAGCCCAGGCCGATCTGCATGTACAGCGTCCACACCAGGAAGAACACGCCGAGCGCGACGCCGAAGACGGTCTGCACGGCGATCCCGGCCGCGAAGCTCTTCACCCGGAACAGGGAGAGTTCGATCAGGGGCGAGCCGTCCCGCGCGGTCTTCCGCCTCTCGTACGCCACCAGCGCCGCGAAGACCAGGACCGCGCCGCCCATCGACGCGTACCCCCACAGCGGCCAGCCCAGCTCACGGCCCCTGGTCAGCGGGTAGAGCAGCATCAGCAGCCCCAGGGTCACCAGGGCCACGCCCACCAGGTCCAGCTTCAGCGCCTTCGGTGCCTTCGACTCGGTGATGAAACGGCTGCCGAGGATCAGGGCCGCGATCCCGACGGGAAGGTTGATCAGGAAGATCGGCCGCCATTCGAGGCCGAAGAGGTTCCACTCCGTCAGCAGGGCGCCCAGCAGCGGACCCGAGACCGCACCCAGTCCGACGATCGCCCCGAAGAGCCCGAAGACCTTGCCCCGCTCATGAGCCGGGAAGGTCGCGTGCACGATCGACAGCACCTGCGGCACCATCATCGCGGCCATCCCGCCCTGCAGAATCCTGGACGCGACCAGCATCTCCGGGTTCGCCGCGAAGCCGCACAGCGCCGACGCGAATGTGAAGCCGGCGATGCCGACCAGGAACAGCCGCTTGCGGCCGTGGATGTCGCCGAGGCGTCCGCCGGTGACCAGACCGGCGGCGAAGGCGAGCGCGTACCCGGCGGTTATCCACTGGATCTGACTGAAGGAGGCGCCCGCGTCCCGTTGGATCGACGGGATCGCGATGTTGACGATGGTGACGTCGACGAGGTCCATGAAGGCCGCGGTCATCACGATCGCGAGGGCGAACCAGCGACGGCGGTCCGCGCCCGCGGCTCGGTCCCGAGCGGGGGCCGGAGCAGCGGCCGCAGCGGTGGCCACGTCAGGAGCCGAGCTGTCGACAAGGGTTTCGGTGGAGGTCATACCTTGAAGCTACGACCCCAATAGGTCAGTTCATGTCCTAGTTCTCCGGCATCCTCGAACTCATGACGACCGACACCCCGGCGCGACTCCTCCAGCTCCTCTCCCTCCTCCAGACGCCCCGCGAATGGCCCGGCGGCGAGCTCGCCGAGCGGCTGGGTGTCTCCCGGCGTACCGTCCGGCGGGACATCGACCGGCTGCGTGAGCTGGGCTATCCCGTGCAGGCCACCATGGGCGCGGACGGCGGCTACCGGCTGGTCGCGGGCAAGGCGATGCCGCCGCTCGTACTCGACGACGAGGAGGCGGTGGCGATCGCGGTGGGGCTGCGGGCGGGGGCGGGGCATGCCCTGGCGGGCGTGGACGAGGCGTCCGTACGGGCCCTCGCCAAGCTCGAACAGGTGCTGCCCTCGCGCCTGCGCCACCGCGTCTCCACGCTCCAGGCCGCGACCACGCCGCTGACCAGCGGGGACGGGGCGAGCATCGCGCCCGAGACGCTGACGGTCATGGCCTCCACGGTGGCCGGCCAGGAACGCCTGCGCTTCGCCTACCGCGCCGGCGACGGCACCGAGTCGCGCCGGCTGACGGAGCCGTACCGCCTCGTCTCGACCGGGCGCCGCTGGTACCTCGTCGCCTACGACCTCGACCGCGCCGACTGGCGCACCTTCCGCGTGGACCGGGTGACCGAGCCCTTCGCGACCGGCGCGCGGTTCGCTCCGCGGGAGCTGCCGACGGGAGATGCCGCCGAGTATCTGCGGCGGTCCATGCAACGGCATCAGCAGTCCTACGCCATCGACGTCACGTTCGACGCCCCCGCGGAGGCGGTCGCGGCGAAGGTGCCGGCGTGGCTGGGGGTGCCGGAGGTGGTCGACACGGGGACCTGCCGGTTGCGGGCGACGGCCACGGACCCGGTGGAGTGGACGGCGGTGCGGCTGGCGATGACGGGGGTGGAGTTCAGGGTGCGGGAGCCCGCGGAACTAGCGGAGTGCGTACGGGAGTTGGGCGGGCGGCTGGTTCGCGGCGGAGGTGGGTGAGGAGGCGACGGCCGAGGGTTCGGGTGCCGGGAGCGGGGCCGAAGTTTGGGATGCCGGGAGCGGGGACGAGCCGAGGGTGAGTCACACAGCCCCGGCATCGACGGGGTGCGGTCCTCCTCAGCGGCGGACACCTGGGCACCGCCCCGGTGGCACGACTGCCCGCCGGCCAGGCCGGGCACCGGGCACCACCCCCGTGGCAGGAGTGCCCGCTCAGGGCCGCGCACTGCCCCGTCGGCACGACTGCCGACGGCCGGGCCGCCCGCGGCCGGGCCGCCGAGGCGCCCGCAGCTCGCCGGCCCGCAGCTATGCCCGCCGGGGCCCCGCGATCCGCCCCCAGGGAAAGCCCCGCAGCGCCTCCAGGTTCCGCAGCGCCAACGCCGCCGGCCCTTCCGGTCCGGTGGCCGGTGCGCGGCCCGTCGCCCACGTCTCGACCGCCGTCCGTACGGCCGCACTGGCCACCGCCGCGGCAAAGCGCAGTTCGGCTGAGCCGACGAGCCCCGTGCCAACGTTGTCCGCGTCTACGACACCTGAGTCAGCCGCGCCGCCCACAGCCCCCGCGCCGCTCACTACGCCCGCGCCACCCCCGTCGGCTGCGCCACCGCCGTCGCCCACTGCACCCCCGCCACCCGAATCCCCCACCGCACCCGCCCCGGCCACGTCGCTCTCAGCACCCACGCGACCCGCCAGACCCGCGCCGGCCGTTCCACCCGAGTGGCTCTCAGCGCCCGCGCCGACCACAGCACCCGCACCACGCATGTCGGCTGAGGCCCCCGCGTCGCCCACTGCACCCCCGCCACCCGAATCCCCCACCGCACCCGCCCCG
>NZ_JBSFHA010000128.1:0-15487 GCF_053596855.1 Streptomyces sp. NPDC001617 | reverse complement strand
CGACCACAGCACCCGCACCACGCATGTCGGCTGAGGCCCCCGCGTCGCCCACTGCACCCCCGCCACCCGAATCCCCCACCGCACCCGCCCCGGCCACCTCGCTCTCAGCACCCACGCGACCCGCGAGACCCGCGCCGGCCGCTCCACCCGAGTCGCTCTCAGCGCCCACGCGGACCACAGCACCCGCACCACACATGTCGGCTGAGGCCCCCGCGTCGCCCACAGCACCCCCGCCACCCGAATCCCCCACCGCACCCGCCCCGGCCACGTCGCTCTCAGCACCCACGCGACCCGCCAGACCCGCGGCGGCCGTTCCACCCGAGTGGCTCTCAGCGCCCGCGAGACCCGCGCCGGCCGCTCCACCCGAGTCGCTCTCAGCGCCCGCGCCGCCCCCGTGGGCCGCCGCACCCGCCAGTCTCGCCACCAGTACCTCCCCCAGCCGTCCCTCCGCCTCATGGCACACCTCCGCCCACACCTTGCCCAGGGCGGGGCTGTCGTCGGTCAGGCGGATCAGGGTGCGGACGAGTTCCCAGGAGGCTGCCGAGACGCCCGCACCCGGCGTCAGGGTGTGGCGGACCGCGTGGTCCAGGGCCTCGGGGACCGGGAGGTCGGCGGGGGCCTGTGTCACCGCCTCCGCCCAGCGCCGGGCGCCCGCCGCGTAGAGGGGGGCGACGGCCTCCTCCTTGGTCGCGAAGTAGCGGTAGAAGGTGCGGGGGGCGATTCCCGCGGCCTGGGCGATGTCCTCCGCACGGGTGGCCCGCAGGCCCCGTTTCACGAACAGGGCCGCCGCCGCACGGGCGATCTCCATCCGGGTCGTCGCCTTGCGTCGCTCGGTCAGGGAGAGCGGTGCGGCGGGTGAGAAAGGGCCGGAGGTCGGCGCTGGGGTGGAGCTGCTCACCTCGGCAGGCTATGCCCATGTGGCACAATCTGCCACCGGCGGGCCACCCCGGGGTTCAGGTCCGGGGTGCCCCGCCCCCAGCATGCCCGCACCCTCGATCGGGCGCAAAAAAGCGAGCCGGGCCCCGGCGCCCGGGGGGAGGGCGCCGAAGCCCGGCTCAGGGAAAGTCCCGGCGCCGGGGGGGATGTGCGTCGGGACTTGGTCCAGGGGATGGTCGGGCACGCTCTTCGTCGGATCAGGGCACGCTCTGTTCGACAGACCGACGGGCACACCCTTCGACCCGAACTCCTGTGCCCTGAAGTCTTGTTTCCCGGAGCACAGGCCCTTGAAGCGGCGTTGCACAGCCATGTTTGCGCTGTCTTTCGCCACCCGGCGTACGCCGTGGGCGCTGCTACGCCGCCGCCTCGAACCCCGTGTCCCGCGCCAGCTTCTTGAGCTCCAGCAGCGCGTGCTTCTCGATCTGCCGGATCCGTTCGCGCGTCAGACCGTGCTCCTTGCCGACCTCCGTCAGGGTCCGCTCACGGCCGTCCTCGATGCCGTACCGCATCTTGATGATGGAAGCCGTGCGCGGGTCGAGGCGGCCGATCAGGTGGTCGAGCTCCTCGCTGCGCAGCAGGGTCAGGACCGACTGCTCCGGGGAGACCGCCGAGGTGTCCTCCAGGAGGTCGCCGAACTGGGTCTCGCCCTGGTCGTCCACCGCCATGTTCAGCGAGACCGGGTCGCGGGCCCAGTCCAGGACGTCGGTCACGCGGTCCGGGTTCGAGCCGAGCTCGGCTGCGATCTCCGCGGGCTCCGGGTCACGGCCGTGCTCGCGGTTGAACTCGCGCTGCACCCGGCGGATGCGGCCCAGTTCCTCGACCAGGTGGACGGGGAGCCGGATGGTGCGCGACTGGTCCGCTATCGAGCGGGTGATGGCCTGACGGATCCACCAGGTCGCGTACGTCGAGAACTTGAAGCCCTTGCGGTAGTCGAACTTCTCCACCGCGCGGACCAGGCCCGCGTTGCCCTCCTGGATCAGGTCGAGCAGGGGCAGGCCGCTGCGCGGGTAGCGGCGGGCGACCGCCACCACCAGGCGGAGGTTGGAGCGGATGAAGATGTCCTTCGCGCGCTCGCCTTCGGCCACCAGGGCCTCCAGCTCCTCGCGGGTGGCCTTGGCCCTGGCCTCCTCGAACCCCTCGAGGACCTGCCGCGCGAACACACCCGCCTCGATGATCTGTGACAGCTCGACCTCCTTGGCGGCGTCGAGCAGTGGTGTGCGCGCGATCTCGTCGAGGTACATGCCGACCAGGTCACGGTCGGCGATCTCGCCGGCGTGGGCGCGAACACTGCGTGCCGTGTCGGTCTCGCCGGTGGCGGACTGACGACGGGCGACGGCACGGGTTGCCATGCGTGCTCCCTTGCGATGGTGGGCTGGCGGGTGGTCCTGGACGCCGGGCACTCACCGTCGAGTACCACTCAGCACCCTGTCGGGTGCCCAGCATCTGTTGGAAACAACGACTGGAATCCGGACAGAATTCCCAACCCGCCCCTCTATTTTTCTGATCATGCAGTACCCTGTGCGGCCACATGAGGAGGTCCGATGCCGCCGGAACGTACAGAGGTGCAGGTCAGGCCGGGAGTCGAGGGGGACCTCGAAGCCCTCACCGACATCTACAACCACTATGTACGTGAGACGTCCATCACATTCGACACCGTCGTCTTCACTCCCCAGGAGCGTCGCCCCTGGTTGCTCTCCCACCCTGAAGACGGGCCGCACCGCCTGATGGTTGCCACGGATGCGGACACTAAGGAAATTCTGGGCTACGCCACATCCAGTCCTTATCGCGCCAAGCCCGCCTACGAGACCTCGGTCGAGACAACCATCTACCTCGCCCCCGACGCCGGGCGGCGCGGCATCGGCACGCTGCTCTACAAGGCCCTCTTCGAGGCCCTGGCCGGCGAGGACCTGCACCGCGCCTACGCGGGCATCGCACAGCCCAACGAAGCGTCCACGCGGCTGCATGAACGCTTCGGGTTCCGGTACGTCGGCACCTACCGGGAGGTGGGCCGGAAGTTCGGCAGGTACTGGGACGTCGCCTGGTACGAGAAGGACCTGTAGGTCAGCCGAACTGCACCGACCTCTTCGCCATTCCCAGCCAGAATCCCTCGATCACGGACTTCTGCGCGTCCAGCTCACCGCCCAGCTCCGCCGCGCCCATCGTCACGAACAGCGGGGCGAAGTGCTCGGTGCGCGGGTGGGCGTAGCGGCCGGCCGGGGCCTTGTTCAAGAAGTCCAGCAGGTCGTCCCAGTCGCGGTTCTCCAGCGCGTGGTGACCCCAGTCGTCGAACTCCGAGGACCAGGTCGGCACGCCGGGCCCGGTGTGCCGCAGCGCGGCCAGGTTGTGGGTGAAGAAGCCGGAGCCGACGATCAGCACGCCCTCGTCGCGCAGGGGTGCGAGCCTGCGGCCGATCTCCATCAGCTTGACCGGGTCCAGGGTCGGCATGGAGATCTGCAGGACCGGGATGTCGGCGCCGGGGTACATCTCGACGAGCGGGACGTACGCGCCGTGGTCGAGGCCGCGGTCCGGGATGTCCTGCACGGGCATACCGGGGGCGCGCAGCAACTTCCGTACGGACTCGGCGAGTTCGGGGGCGCCCGGGGCCTCGTACCGCACCTGGTAGTAGTGCTCGGGGAAGCCCCAGAAGTCGTAGACGAGCGGGATGGTGTTCACCGCGCCGATGGCGAGCGGGGCCTCCTCCCAGTGGGCGGAGACCATCAGGATCGCCTTGGGGCGCGGCAGGTCGGCGGACCAGGCGGCGAGTTCGCCGGGCCAGATCGGGTCGTCCGCGAGCGGCGGGGCGCCGTGGCTGAGGTAGAGGGCGGGCATGCGTTCCGGTGCGGCGGCGGACATGATGACAACTCCCAATGCTTGAACTCTCAAACTCCCCTGCAGGAAACTGTACGTCGCACTTGTTTAATTTTCAAGAAGAGCTCTCGTACGATGGATGCATGATGACGGCATCCGTATCCGCTGAAGCAGCACCGGCGGCAGAAGAACCCGCCGACGCGACCCGTTGGCTCACCGAGGAGGAACAGCGCATCTGGCGCTCCTATGTACACGCCTCCACGCTCCTGGAAGACCACCTCGATCGCCAGCTCCAGCGTGACGCGGGCATGCCGCACATCTACTACGGCCTTCTCGTCGGCCTCGCCGAGGCCCCGCACCGCCGGCTGCGGATGACCCAGCTGGCGGAGAAGTCGAAGATCACGCGGTCCCGTCTCTCGCACGCCATCGCGCGCCTGGAGAAGAACGGCTGGGTGCGCCGCGAGGACTGCCCCGACGACAAGCGGGGCCAGTTCGCGGTGCTGACCGACGCGGGCGGTGAGGTGCTGCAGCGGACCGCGCCGGGCCATGTCGCGGCCGTGCGGCAGGCCGTGTTCGAGCGGCTCACCCCTCAGCAGCAGAAGGCCCTCGGCGAGATCATGCAGATCGTCGCCGAGGGCCTGCAGCCGAGCGATGCCGGCGCGGACCTGCCCTGGCTCCGCTGAGCCGCTCACTCAGCGGGGCCGGGGCAGGTCCCGGGTCGTACGCGGGAGGCGTCCCCTTCCTCCCACGTACGGATGGTTCCGAAGGGGTACGACCGGACGGTCGCCGTCAGTGGGCGACCACCGGGACGACCAGCTCGTCCTCGGCGCCCTGCTCGGAACCGCTCACGGTGGTCGAACCGGGAGTGCCGGCATTGACCAGGGACACCACGATCACGGCGGCCAGCACCAGCATGCCGACGGCGAACCAGATCGCGTTGGTGTAGCCGTGCACCTGGCCCTCGAGGGCCACCAGCTGCTGCTGCGACTTGGAGGCCGCACCGGCGATGTGGTCCTTGATGTACGCGGTCGTCGCGGAGGCGGCGATCGTGTTCAGCAGGGCCGTACCGATCGCGCCGCCCACCTGCTGCGAGGTGTTCACCATCGCGGAGGCGACACCGGCGTCCCGGGGCTCGACGCCCAGGGTGGCCAGGGACATGGCGGGCATGAAGGCGGTACCCATGCCGAGACCGAGCAGGACCATCGCCGGCAGGATCGTCGAGGCGTACGACGAGCCGATCTCCAGCTGGGTCATCAGGAGCATGCCGACCGAGGCGACCAGGAAGCCGGGGCCCATCAGCAGCCGGGCCGGGACCCGGGTCATCAGACGGGTGCCGATCTGGGTCGAGCCGACCATCATGCCGGCGATCATCGGCAGGAAGGCGAAGCCGGTCTTGATGGGCGAGAAGCCCTTCACGACCTGCAGGTAGTAGGTCAGGAAGAGGAACGTGCCGAACATCGCGATGATCGCGATACCGAGCGAGAGGTAGATACCGCCGCGGTTGCGGTCGGTGACCACGCGCAGGGGCAGCAGCGGGGCCTTGACCTTCGCCTCGGTGACCACGAACGCGATCAGCAGAACCGCGGACGCGATGAACAGCGCGATGGTCGAGGAGTCGCCCCAGCCGTTCGACTCGGCGCGGGTGAAGCCGTAGACCAGCGAGACCAGGCCGAGGGTGGACAGGAGCACGCCCGGGATGTCGAGCGGGTTGCGGTTGCGCCCGCCCTCCGGCTCGCGGATGACGAAGTACGCGCCGAGCGCGGCGATGATCGCGAACGGGACGTTGACGAAGAACGTCCAGCGCCAGTCCATGTACTCGGTCAGCACACCGCCGAGGATGAAGCCGACGGCGCCGCCGCCACCGGCGATCGCGCCGTAGATGCCGAACGCCTTGGCACGCTCCTTGGCGTCCGTGAACATCACGGCCAGCAGGGAGAGCGCGGCGGGCGCGAGCAGGGCGCCGAAGATGCCCTGGAGGGCGCGGGCGCCGAACATCATCGCCTCGTTGGTGGCCGCACCGCCCAGCGCGGAGGCGGCGGCGAAGCCGGCCAGACCGACGACGAAGGCGCGCTTGCGGCCCCACAGGTCGGCTATACGGCCACCGAAGAGCAGCAGACCACCGAAGGCGAGGGCGTAGGCCGTGACGACCCACTGCCGGTTGCCGTCGGAGATGCCCAGGTCCTGCTGGGCGGAGGGCAGCGCGATGTTCACGATGGTGGCGTCGAGGACGACCATCAGCTGGGCCAGCGCGATGAAGACGAGCGCTTTCCAGCGGTTGGCGTGAGCGTCGGTATCGCTGACGCCGAGAGCCTTTGAGGCTGTTTCAGACATGGGGGTACCCACTTCGGGACTTCGTGACGGAAAAAAGGTGTGGTGCGGGGACGGCTCGTCCGCTCGTCCACGGCGACGGCGGGTGAGTCGGTGTAGTGACTGGCTTCGAATGCGGAACTAATCGCAGGACTGGCGGAGATCCTCCATGGTCACGGCCGTGCCCGGCAGTTCGGAGTGGGCCGGAGCCCGCAGTCCGTCCAGGAACAGCTGCAGATGGCGGTGGACGAAGCGGTCGTTGACGAAGCAGTTGGTGCCGGCCGGGGGCCGGCTGAGCTGGGCGACGACGATCATCAGATCGCCGACGCCGACGTCGGGGCGCATCTGGCCGGCCGCCTTGGCGCGGTCCATCAGCTCACCGACGATCTGCTCGACGCGCTCGCGCGCCGCTTCGAGGTCGGGGTGGTTCTGGTCGAACGTGCTCTGGACCATCGGGCACAGGGCGCTGATCCGCTCGTCGGCGGAGGTGTGCACAAAACGCTCCAGCGCCTCGAAGGCGTCCCCGGTCTCGGCGAGTGCCCGCTCGCCCGCCTCCGACGTCCGGTCCATGACGGAGCAGACGACCTCGCGGACGAGCGCGTCGCGGTCGGGGAAGTTGCGGTACAGCGTGGCGTTGCCGACGCCGGCCCGGCGGGCGATCTCGTCGAGCGGCACCTCGGGGCCGAACTCGGTGAACATCTCCCGGGCGGCGGTGACGATCCGCTCCCGGTTGCGCAGGGCGTCGGCACGCGGCCGCGTCACCTTGCGCTGCGCGGGCCTTGCGGTCGTCGTGGCGGTCACGGTGTCCTCCGTTGGCTGTGATCTCGCGATCCGGGGAGTCGGTCCCCGTTTCGCTCGGACACCTGACTAAACGGGGAGACGCTCCCCGGTTATTTCAGGTTGAGGGGAACTTATGTTGTGACCTGAGTCACACCCCTTCTTCCTCCCTTCGTTCTCCCGAACCCCACGTTCGGAGTCCTTCAGCGAGCGCCCGCGCACCCCGCGACCGAGGGTGATCGAAAGGGCGCAGCCAGGCACCGGCGGCTGCCATGGACGAAGGGCCCGTGCATGCAGCTCAGCCGTCGGATACGCCGGCGCCGCGTGGCCGCCCTCGCGACCATCACCGCCCTGACCCTGGCGGTCAGCACCTCGGCCGGCACCGGGCATCTGACGCGGGGCGCCACCGCGGCCGGGGCGGGCCCAATCGCGCTGGCCCGCGGCTCGGCGTTCGGCCCCTGCATGATCAGCGGCAATCGCACCGTCCAGATGTCGGAGGGCGTGCCGACCAACGCCGGCTACTCCCGCTCCACGGGCACCGTCCACGCCCTGACCCTGATGATCGACTTCCCCGACGCGCCGGGCCCCGGCAACGCCCTCGACCGCTACCGGGAGTTCTTCCCGCAGACCGAGAGGTGGTTCCGCACCGCGTCCTACGGCCGCCTGGACTACCGAGCCGAGGCTCCGATCCCGCACTGGCTGCGCATGCCCAAGCCCTTCAAGGCGTACGGCATAGAGCGCGGCGCCCCCTTCGACCCCGGCTACCGCGACCTGGTCCAGGACATCGTGAGCGCGGCCGACCCCAAGGTCGACTTCCGGGACTACGACTTCCTGAACGTCCTGGTGACCCCGAACGCGGGCCCCTCCGCGCTGGACACGGTCCTGTCGGTGACCTTCGCCGGCAACGCGGAGGCCCCGACCGCCGACGGCGTCCCCGTCGCCAACGCCTCCTTCGTCTACTCCCGCCAGGACGACGGCTCCGGCTCCTACGACAAGACCGGCTACCGTGTCCTCCCCCACGAGAACGGCCATGTCTTCGGCCTGCCCGACCTCTACACCCAGGAGGGCGGGGGCGCGGTCGGCCACTGGGACATCATGAGCGAGGACTGGGGCGCCAACAACGACCTGCTGGGCTGGCACAAGTGGAAGCTGGGCTGGCTGGACGCGAACCAGGTCGCCTGCGCGTCCACGCACGGCACGGCGTCGTACACCCTCACCCCGCTGGAGCGGGCGGGCGGCCCGAAACTGGTCTTCGTCCCGCTGAGCGGACGCACCGGATACGCCCTGGAACTGCGCACCCACGAGGGCAACGACGAGGCGGTGTGCCGGCCGGGGGTGCTGATCTACAAGGTCGACGCGGACGTGGACACGGGGATGGGGCCGGTGAACGTGTTCGACGCGCAGCGGGACAGCGGGGGCTGCACCCGGAGCCCCAATGTGCACGCCGAACTGTCGGACGCGCCCTTCACGCCGGGCGAGGTCTTCAAGGACTCGAAGCGGGGCATCCGCATCGCGGTGACGGGGGCGGACCTGGCGGGGAACTACCGGGTGCTGGTGACGCGGCGGTGAAGGTGGGGGACCTGGCGGGGTGGAGGCCGGTGAGCGGGTGCGGGTGCGTCGTGCCTGGTCGCGCCGGCGCGGCGCAGCCGCCGAATGTCACAGCCCCGCGCCCCGTGGCGGCGTGCAGGGGGCCTGCGCCGACAAGGGGCGCGGGGCGTGGAACGGGAGCGGGACCGTGCCCCTTCACGGCATGCGAAAGCCTGCGTCGCAAAGGGCCGCGGGATGTCGTAGAGCTGGTGACGTGGCGGTGAGCCGGCCGGCCGCCGCATTACCGTAGGGCTGCCGCGACCGCCGTACCGGAGAACCGATGCCCGCGAACCCCGCCCTCGACACCGCCTCCGCCGCCGTACCGGCCGAGGCGGTCACGCCGCTGATCCGCGGGGTCGCCGTGCTGCACCGGCTGACGGAGGCGGGCGGCACACTGAGCCCGAGCGCGCTGGAACGGGCGACGGGCCTGGCCCGCTCCACGGTCGACCGCATCACCTCGACGCTGGCCCGCATGGGCTACGTCCGCCTCGACGGCCGTGACGTGATCCTCACCCCCCGCCTGATGGAGCTCGGCAACGCCTACCTGGCCGCCCTCCGCCTGCCCGCCCTGCTCGACGCACACGCCGACCGACTGGCCGACACACTCGACGAGTCGGTGTCCTTGGCGGTCTCCGACCGCGACGGCATCCGCTTCATCCACCAGGCCACCCGCCGCCGCGCGATGTCCCTCAGCTTCCGCATCGGCGACCTGCTGCCCGCCGAACGCACCGCGCCCGGAGCCCTGTTCGCGACGGAATGGGGCGAGGACGCGTGGCGGGCGTGGCGCGAACGCCGGGCGGCGGACCGGCAGGACGCGGGCTTCCCCGCCATACCGCCGAGGCTCCGGCCTTCCGCCGACGGGGAGTTCGAGCGGGCCGTGCGGGGTGCCGCTGCGGACGGCTGGGCGTTGGACGACCAGTTGATCGAGCCGGGGCTGGTGGCGGTGTCGATTCCGGTACGGGATCCACGCACCGGCCGGATCGCCTGCGCGGCCAATGTCGTGAGCCACACCAGCCGGCACACGGCGGCCGATCTGCGGGACACGCTGCTGCCGCGCCTGAAGGCGGCGGTCGCGGCGATGGAGAACGAGCTGCGGGCGCCGTCGCCCTCGTCGGCACCGTCTCCCTCCGACCTGGCGACCTGGACCGGGGCGTCGAAGCAGGAGCTGGGGCGGGAGTTCGTGGAGTCCCTGGCCCGGGGGCTGACGGTGCTGACGGCCTTCGGCGAGGGCCGGGCCGCACTGACGCTGACGCAGGTGGCCCAGGCGACCGGCCTCGCGCGGGCCACCGCCCGCCGGGCGCTGATCACGTACGAGCACCTGGGTCTGGTGCGGGCGAGGGACCGGGTCTTCGAACTGACGCCGAGGGTACTGGGGTTGGGCTTCCCTCCCCTGTCCCGGATCTCCCTCCCCGAGATCGCCTCCCCGCACATGGCCGAACTCGCCGCCCGCGTCCACGAGTCGACGTCCCTCTCGGTGCTGTCCGGGACCGACATCCAGTACACGGCACGGGTCGCCACAGGCCGGATCATGAGCGTGAACATCACGGTGGGGACGCGGCTGCCGGCGTACGCGACGTCGATGGGCCGGGTGATGCTGGCGGACCGCGCGGAGGCGGACCCCGAGCTGGGTGCGCTGCGCCCGCTGACCTCGCACACCCTCACCGACCCGGCGGCTCTGGCGCGCGTGCTGGATGAGGTGCGGGTGCGCGGATACGCCCTGGTCGACGAGGAGTTGGAGGAGGGCCTGCGCTCGATCGCGGTGCCGGTGCGGGACCGCACGGGGCGGGTGGTGGCGGCCCTGAACGTGGCGCTGCACGCCGCCCGCCGCTCGGTGGAGGAGTGCGAGCGGGTGCTGCTGCCGGAGCTGCGGATCACGGCGGACCGGATCGAGGGGGATCTGGGGGTGGCGGGGCGGTTCACTCGGGTGGGGGTGGTGTGACCCCGGCGTCACATGGCGCTGATCTCGACGTCCGAGATCCGTATCGACAGCGACCCGGCGCAGTCATCGCGACCGGCCCGATCGAGGCGGCGAAGAGGGTCGGCCGTCGGCGGCCCGGCCCGTGACCGTCGGTTCCGGGGCGGCGGGCGGGTCGTCGAGGAAGTCGGCGGTGGGTACGTGGAACAGGGTGCCGGTGACCGCCGTGGAGAAGTCGAGCAGCCGGTCGTGGCTGCCCGGCGGATCGCCGATGAACATGTTCTCCAGCATGCGCTCGATGACCGACGGGGTGCTGGCGTAGCCGATGAAGTACGTGCCGAACTCACCGCGTCCGGGCGCACCGAAGGGCATGTTGTCCCGCAGGATCTGCCGCTCCGTGCCGTCCTCGTCGGTGATCGTGGTGAGCGCGACGTGCGAGTCGGCGGGTTTGAGGTCGTCGGGCAGCTCGATGTCGGAGAGTTTGCGGCGGCCGACCGCTCGTTCCTGCGCCTCGACCGGCAGCGCGTTCCACGCCGGCAGGTCGTGGAGGTACTTCTGCACGACGACGTAGCTGCCGCCGGTGAAGTCCGGGTCCTGCTCCGGATCGGCGGTACCGATCACGACCGCGGTGTTCGCGGCGGGGCCGGTGGGGTTCTCGGTGCCGTCGACGAAGCCGAGGAGATCGCGTTCGTCGAAGTACTTGAAACCGGACACCTCGTCGCGGACGGTGACCGAACCCCGCAGCCGGTCCATCAGCTGGGTGGCGAGTTCGAAGCACAGGTCCGGCTGCCGGGCCTTGATGTGGAAGAGCAGGTCCCCCGGGGTGGCGGGTGCGGTGTGCCGGGCGCCGGCCACTTCCCGGAAGGGATGCAGCTCGGCCGGCCTGGGGCCGGTGAACAGGCGGTCCCAGGCGTCGGAGCCGATGCCGGTGACGCAGGTCAGCTCCCCTTCCGGGATGCGGAAACCGACGGACCGCACCAGACCGGCGAGGTCGGTCAGCAGCTCCCGTACGACCGGCTCCCCGCCGGGATCGACGGTCACGACCAGGAAGATGGCGGAGCTGGTGAGGGGGCTCAGTACCGCCTGCGAGACGGGTTGCGGCTCGGGCACGAACACTCCTGATTCTTCGGCGAACACGGAGGCCGGACTCGAACAGCCTCTCATCCGGAGCTCACTTCTTCGCGACGTCATCGACCGTCCGCGGCGGGTATCTCCCCGTCCTGCGCGAGGTATTCGGGACCGCGGGTCGCGCACTCGGCGCACGCCATGCCTGGGCGGAGGCCGCCGAACGCCATCTGGACTTCTGCCGCTCCCTGAACCGAGCGCTCCCTCAGGCACATACCGCCGCCGTGCGCGACGGCTCAGGTCACGAGCCGCAGGACGTCGGCCAGGCCGCGCTCACCGGTGCGGTGTTCCGACGGCAGGATGTAGGTGCGCAGGCCGCAGGCGGCGGCGCCGCCGTCGCGGACGGGGTTGTCGCCGACCATGAGGGTGGCGCGCGGGTCGGTGCCGAGGTCGGCGCAGGCTTTGAGGAACAGGTGCGGGTCGGGCTTTTCGCGCCCCTGCTCGTAGGAGATGACGCAGGTGTCGATCAA
This sequence comes from Streptomyces sp. NPDC001617, assembly GCF_053596855.1. Classification (NCBI taxonomy): domain Bacteria; kingdom Bacillati; phylum Actinomycetota; class Actinomycetes; order Kitasatosporales; family Streptomycetaceae; genus Streptomyces; species Streptomyces sp. NPDC001617. The sequence continues at coordinate 3,562 of NZ_JBSFHA010000128.1, read as the reverse complement.
GGCGTCCAGCCCGTGGTGGGCGAGGTGGGTGCGCAGGTCCCAGGCGAAGTCGCTGACGATGCCGAGGCGCAGTCCGCGCTCGCGCAGGGTGCGCAGGACCGGTGCGGTGTCGGGGTAGGGGATCCAGGCGTCGGGGGCGGTGAGTTCCCGGTAGGCCGCCTCCTCCGCTCCTCGCAGGAACTCCACCCGCTCCCACCATCCCCGCATCGCGCGGCGGTGCTGCTCGGCGGAGAGGTCGCGGCCTTCCTGGAGGGTGACGACGGAGGGCAGCCGGAAGGCGGTGCGCAACTGGTCGGAGATCTCGGCCACCGCACCGGGCCGGTCCAGCACGGCGAGGCGGCCCGTGGCGGCACCGACCCGGCGCAGCCAGGTCTCCAGGTCGATCATCTGGAAGATCGTGTTACTGAAGTCGAGCAGGACGGCCTGGACTTGAGGCACCGGCGCGGCCATCTCGGCGTCACTGGGGCGGTAGGCGCTGGGTGTTTCGAACAGGGTGTGGATCACGGAGAGGGCTCTTCGGGTTCGACCGTCTCGACGCGGACACCGAGGTCGCGCATGGCCGCGAGTTCCGCCTCGGGGGTGCCGGTGTCGGTGATGACGGCGTGGTAGTCGGCCACGGTGCCGTACGCGTACGTGGCGGTCTTGCCGAACTTCGAGTGGTCCACCAGGAGCAGCGCCTGTTCGGCGGAGGCGAGCATGGCCAGCTTCACCTCGACGTAGTCGTTCACGGGATGGAAGAGGCGGCCTTCCAGGACCGCGGTGGCGGACATCAGGGCGAGGTCGGCCCGGATCCGGGACAGGGCGCGGGTGACCGTGGGACCGGTGCAGGAGTTGAAGTCCGCGCGGTAGTGGCCGCCCAGCAGGGTGACGCTCACCTCGGGCGCGGCCCCGAGGCGCTGCGCGAGGCCGACGGAGTTGGTGACCACGTGGAGCTGCTCCAGCCGGACCAGCGCGGGGACCAGGGGGAACAGGGTGGTCGAGTCCTCCATGAGCACCGTGCTGCCGGGCCTGATCCGGTCGGCGACCGCCGCGCACAACGCGTTCTTGGCCGCGAGGGCGCTGTTCTCCCGGAAGCGGGTGGCCGTCTCCATGGTGAGGGCCGGGAAGGCGACGGCCCGCCCGCGCTCCTTGCGCAGGAGATGGCGCCCGGCGAGGTCGTCGAGGTCCCGGTGCATCGTCATCAGGCTGACGTCGAAGTGCCGGGCGAGGTCGTCGATGCGGGTCTCGCCGTGCTCGGCGACGTACCGCAGCACGGCCTGTCGCCGCTCCTCGACGGCGGCCTGAGACAGTCGCGTACGAGCGGTCACGGCGCCCCTCCTTACCGATCGCTCCGGTCTCGCAGTTTCCCACACGGCCGGTGGCGGCCGTCGCCCGTCGGCTCGGGGGCCGCTACGGTCCGTCCACCGTGACCAGCACCTTGACCTGCTCGGGGTCGACGGACGCGGCGAAGGCCTTGGCGGCGTCCGCCAACGGGTAGGCGGCGGTGACGATCTCGGCGGTGTCGACGGCGCCGGAGGCGATCAGGGCCATCGCGGTGCGGTAGTCCGCGCCGGTGTACATCAGGGTGCCCTCGATACGGATCTCCCGGTCCTGGACCAGGTCGAGGCGGACGGGGGTGGTCCCCGCGGCTCCGACGCCGACGACGATGATCGTGCCGCCCTTGGTGACCAGGTCGGTGGCCTGGGCGATGGACTGCTCGCGGGCCACGCAGTCGAAGACCACGTCGATCGGTCCGCCGAGCATCTGACGGGCCTGGTCGGCGAGATCGGCGGCGTCGGCGGACAGGACCGCGTCGGCGCCGAGGCGCAGCGCGCGGTCCCGCTTGCCCGGCAGCAGGTCGGTGACGGCGATCCTCGCGGCGCCCGCGTGCCGGGCGGCGAGGAGGGTGAGCAGGCCGATGGGCCCGGCGCCGAGGACGACGACCGTACGTCCGGTGAGGTCCCCGGCCTTCGCCACGGCGTGCACCGGGGTGGCCAGGGGCTCGACGAGCGCGGCCTCGATGTCGGTCATGCCGTCGGGGACCCGGTGGACGCGGTCGGCCGGGATGGTGAACAGGTCGGTCATGGCGCCGGGCGTCTGGCAGCCGAAGACCTTCAGTTCCTGGCAGATGTTGTAGCGGCCGGAGCGGCACTGGGGGCACCGGCCGCAGTACAGGTTGGGTTCGATGAGCACCCGGTCGCCGGGCGCGAAGTCCTCGGCCCCCTTCCCGGCCGCGGCGACCACGCCGACCGCCTCGTGACCGGGGCGGTAGGGCAGGTCGATGAAGGGGTGGTGGCCGGCCGCGGCATGGGTGTCGGAGCCGCAGATGCCGACGACCGTGGTGCGTATGAGGAGTTCGTCATCGCCCGGGACGGGGGCGGGCACCTGCTCGAGGGTGATGTCGTCGAGGGAGCGGACGAGGACACGGCGGATCTGCTCGGTCATGGTGGCGGGTTCCGTTCGGTGGGGGGCGTTCACGCGGAGGCGAGGCCGGGCTGGATCTGGATCTTGCGGCCGATGCCGGCCTGGAAGCGGGTGATCGCGTCCGGGAACGCCGCCAGGGGGAGGCGGTCGCTGATGAAGACGTCCGGGTCGATGACACCGGTGGCGAAGAGGTCCGCGGCGCGTTCGAAGCTGTGCAGGACGGCCATCGAGCCGGTGATCGTGATCTCCTGGTTGTAGATCTTGTACGGCTCGATGGTGGCCCGGGCGGCGTAGTCGGCGACCCCGAACTGCAGGTAGGTGCCGCCCTTGCCGACCCGGCCGAGGGCGTCCTGGATGGCCTTCGCGTTGCCGGTGGCGTCAACGACCAGGTCCCAGCCGTAGGGCGGTCGTTCGAGCTCGTCGGCGGACGTGGCACCGGCGGAGCAGCCCAACTGCCGTGCCGTGGAGAGGCGTTCGGTGTTGATGTCGACGACGTCGACGCTCGCGGCGCCGGTGGCCTTGGCGAGCTGGAGCATCATCAGGCCCATGGTTCCGGCGCCGTAGACGAGCACGCGGGAGGCGAGACGGCTGCGCAGGACGTCGTAGCCGCGCACGGCGCAGGACAGCGGTTCGATCAGGGCCGCGTCCTCGGTGCGCATGCCGTCGGGCAGGACCGTGCAGTTGGCGACGGGCGCGGCCACGAACTCGGCGGCGGCGCCGGGGTTGGTGACCCCGATCGCGGCCCACCGTTCGCAGAGGTTGTTGTGGCCGAGGCGGCAGTAGTGGCACTCGAAGCAGTACAGCGACGGATCGACCGCGACCCGTGCCCCGACGGTGACCTCGGTGACGGCGGAGCCGACCGCGACGACCTCTCCGGCGAACTCGTGGCCGGGGACGATGGGCAGCTTCGGGGCGAACTCCCCTTGGAGGATGTGCAGATCGGTGCCGCACAGCCCGCAGGCCGCGACCTCGACGACGACCTCGCGCGGGCCGGGAGCCGGGTCGTCGACGGTGGTGATCTCGACGTCCCCGAGCCCGGTGATGACGGCTGCCTTCACTTCACGGCTCCTAGGGACAGGCCGCGGACGAGTTTGTCCTGGGCGGCGAAGCCGGCGATGAGGACGGGCAGGGAGACGAGGGTGGCGGCGGCGCAGAGCCG